>JAKAGC010000411.1 GCA_021817755.1 Acidobacteriota bacterium
TATTAGAAGTTTTTAATATATGCACTGGCGAATCTGTCTCAATAATATTATCAGAAGTTTTTGCCGGGTGCAGGGGCGGTTTTTTCAAAAAGAGCCCCTGTGTATCAAAAACAACAAACTTCTCAGCCGTCAATTCCGGGCGGTTCAGGTATCCCCGTGCCAATCCCACCCCTGCAATACACAACTCACCCGCAATACCTACAGGTAACAGATTCATGCATTTATCCAGAACAAATAACTGAATATTATCGATCGGTTTCCCTATAGGAATATTCACAAGCATCTCACTCTCATTTAGTCTGCAATCAAAATAAGAAACATCCACTGTTGCTTCTGTTGGGCCATAAAGATTGATTAACGCAGTTGAATTCGTTTTATAAAAAAGACGATTAAAAGTTTTTACATGATGTGTTCCCAATGCTTCTCCACTCGCGAAAACCTGACGCATCGCTTTCATAGAAGAGATATCCACTTCCGATTCCACGTAATCTAAAAAGACAGATAGCATTGATGGTACAAAATGAAGCGTAGTAATCGATTGTTTTATTATTGCATTACAAATCGATTCCGGGTTCTTTTCTTCTCCCTGTTCCAATAAATAAAGCGAACTACCTGTAAACGACCACCAAAACAACTCCCATACCGAAACATCAAAAACAATAGGCGTTTTTTGTAATATTTTATCATTCTCTCCAATAGGAAAAGCATGCTGCATCCAATTCAATCGGTTGATAACCGAATGATGCTCGATAAGCGCTCCTTTCGGTTTCCCTGTGGTCCCCGACGTATAAATTACATAAGCGATTCCTCTCCATTTTTCATTTTCTTGCCTGTCCCCTTTTTCATCCTCCATTTCTATTTCGATTTCCTGCCTGTCCCCTAATTTGATTTTTTCACACGTTTCAATTTCCTGCCTGTCCCCTTTTTTTACTTGTAAAATTTTTCCTGCTTCTTTCTCTTCTTTTCTTAACTTCTTGTACTCTCCCAAAAAACTCATATCAATCAAAATTTTTGCGCCACTGTCTCTTAAAATAAAATCAACACGCTCTTGCGGATAATCTATGGAAATCGGCAAATAAGCCCCACCACTTCTAAATATACCGAAAATCCCGATCATCATCTCAATTGATCGCTCCATCTGAATCGCTACAATATCCCCTCCCATTACTCCCTTCTGATTTAAAAATTTTGCAAACCCACACCCTTCTCTATCCAGCTCTTCATGAGTCAAACGGATATCATTCTCTTTATTTCCCTTCCCTTCATCTCTTATATTGAATAATGAAGGTCCCTCAATTGCTAACAAATGCCCGCTCTTTTTTACCCGGTCTGCAAAAACATCATATATGGTTTTATCCCTACAATACTCAACTTCCGTATGATTGAATTCATTTAGAATACGGGACCTCTCCTCACCCGTAATAATTTCCATATTTCCCAACATAAATCTCGAATCATTATAACTCTCTAAAACCTGCTTCAAAATGATTTCAAAAGACTTCATAAACCCATCGATCGTTTTTTCTTTGAATAACCTCGTACTATAATTCATTGAAAAATGAATACAATTCCCCATCTCCACAGCAGTCAACATCAAATCGAATTTTGCAGTACTTTCTTTATGATTAGAGGATACTCTCTTTACCTCTCCCCTTTCCGAACCCTTCTTTGGCCTCATTTCTTCACTGAACTCCAATTGGTTCAACAGATTGAACATTACATCGAAAACAGGGTTTCGTCCCACATCCCGTGTCAATTCCAGCTTATCCACCAATACTTCGAAAGGATAATCACTGTTTTCAAATCCATCCAATGTCCGGTTTTTTAATTCCATAAAGAAATCTTCCACAGTCACATCATCATAAGCAAAGAGACGCAAAGCCAATGTATTAACCATCATTCCCATAACACCCTGCAATCCCGATTCTCTACGTGCCGCTACAGGCGTACCGATTATAATATCTTCACTTCCCTCCAATTTCGATAATAATAGTGCAAACACACCAAGTATAACCATATAAAGCGTTAACCCTTTCCTTTTAACCAGTTCATCCACACCCTCTTTCAAATATCCTCCCCACTCGAAATCAACCCGTTTCCCATCAAAACTCTGAACACCAGGTCGCGGGAAATCAAATGGAAGATTCGATACCGGTAATGTCCCTGAAAGAACATCCAACCAATACCCCTCCTGCCTCTTCATCCAATCCGATCCCATTACTTGATTACTCCACACCGAATAATCCCTATATCGCAGTTCAGGAACCCCAAGTTTTTCACCTCTTGCTAATTCCCTGAATTCCCGTTTCAATATCTCCTGCGATACCCCGTCCGTAATAATATGATGCATGTCTATAAATAATGCAGGATTCACTCCCTTATTCCCCGCAGAAAGATAAGTAACTCGCAAAAGCGGTGCCTGGCTCAAATCAAAAGGATAAACCTTCGGTTCTTCATCTTTGCCTATAAAAAATTCTACTTCCCCATTTATCTTCTGTACAGGCTCCCCATCGATTATTTCAAAAGATGTTCTCAAACTCTCATGCCGTCCGATCAATTCCTTAAAAATAGAATGCAATTTCTCTATATCCCACTCTCTATCCAGCCCAAACATCATCGGCATGTTGTACCCTGTATTATTCTCTACCACCTGCTGCAATACAAACAAACGCCTTTGCCCCGGAGATAAAGGATAATATTCCCGTTCTTCTACCCGTTCGATTCTCTCAAAAACCACCTTCTTCGCTTCTGTAATATAAAGCCCCATGTCCCGGATACAAGGTGTTTTAAAAATCTGAACAATCGGTACATGAACTCCGAACTCTTCCCTGATACGGGATACCAGAACCCCAGCCTTCAATGAATGCCCGCCCATCTCGAAAAACGACCCATCTACTCCGATACTCTCTTCTTTAATATTCAATATCCCCGAAAATATCTTCGCAAGTTTTTTCTCTATTACATTCCTGGGCTTCGCTTCTTTCAATTCCTCCATATTCTCCATTTTCGGTAAAGGAAGCCCTTTGCGGTCAATTTTCCCATTTGCTGTAAGAGGTATCCGATCTATAGCAATAATCCATTGCGGCACCATGTATGACGGTAATTCCATTCCGATATATCGCTTGATCGCTTCAGAATTCACACTATCTGCTCCCCCAATTTCATCAGGGACCACATATGCACAAAGCGCTTTGTTTTCATTTTCACCTAAAACGATAACAATCCCCTCTTTGATCCCCTCTATTCGACACAATATACTCTCGATCTCTCCAAGCTCAATCCGGTTCCCCCGAATCTTTATTTGCTCATCCATTCGGCCCAAAAACTCGATATTACCATCATCCAACCACCTCGCCCGGTCTCCTGTTTTATAGAAAAGATGGTTTTTATCGATGCCTCTGGCAGGCAGTGGGCTCTTCTTATAAGAATCGCCCCCTGCACCCCCACAAGAATTTTTTATAAAATTAACATTATCAGAAGTTTTTAATATTTGCACTGGCGAATTTGTCTCAATAATATTATCAGAAGTTTTTGCCGGGTGCAGGGGCGGTTTTTTCAAAAAGAGCCCCTGGGTTAATTCAGGATTGTTTAAGTATCCCATTGACAAACCCGAACCACCAATAAAAAGTTCACCGGGAACTCCAACCGGTTGCAATTGCAATCCAGCAGTCATAATATAGATTTCAGTATTCAGTATTGGCTTTCCTATAGGGATCACCTGAAAAGGTGCTTTATCTGTTACTTTAAAACTCGTTGCCACTACTGTACATTCTGTGGGACCATAATTATTGACCAGATCATAATTCGTTTTCTCCAACCGAGTCAGTCTATCCCCTCCGGTCAACATAAGTCGCAGTGAACGTGGATTCATGCCTCTTAACATAAATTGCTCACACACAGGAGTCGGCAGAAAAGAAACCGTAATACCATATCGGTCGAAAAACTCGTTTATTTTCTCGATATCCAACTTAATTTCGTCGTTAATAATGTACAATCCCGCCCCCGAGATCAAATACGGAAACACTTCCCATACTGATGCATCGAAAGCAGGATTCGCATAAAGAGTTCCTCTATCGTTCATTGTTATGCCAAAATCCCTATTGTGCCAGTTACACAAATTCACCAAACCCCCATGTTGCACAACCACACCCTTTGGTTTTCCTGTTGAACCCGAAGTATAAATCACATACGCCGTATCAGAAGAAGAAACAGATAACGGCACATATTCCTCCTCGTCTTTCATTCGCGCCATTGCCGCCCCCATAAATTCATCAGTTACAAGTACTTTGGAGGCTGTATCTTTCATTACATAAACCGTACGTGCTTCCGGGTTCTTCGGATTATTCGGTACATATCCGCCCCCAGCTTTTAATATCCCCAGAATCCCCACAATCATCTCAATCGATGACTCCATCAAGATCATTACCAGGTCCCCTTTTATAACTCCCTTTTCTTTCAGATAGATGGAAAACCCATTACTTAATCGATTCAGCTCTCTATAAGATAGATGCTCCCCTAAAAACAAAGAAGAGAATCCATGCAATGCAATTCTATCCGGGGTTTTTCCCACTTGCTCCTCGAAAAGTAAATGAATAGGTTTATCTCCTCCCAATTCCTCAAATGTATTATTAAATCCATATAAAATCGTTTCCCGTTCCTTTTCCGACAGAATATCTATTTCATCAATTCTTTGATCTCTATTGGACAGCCCATTTCCGATTATTCGTTTAAAATAATCCATAAAGCGTTCGATCGTTTCTCTTTTAAAAAGAGCTTTCGCATATTCCACCCCAAAACCCACATAA
>JAKAGC010000412.1 GCA_021817755.1 Acidobacteriota bacterium
GGAGACATAAAATAAAAAAAAGCATTATTCTTCACATAAAAATGTGATATAATCTTTCAAGGAGAATCAAGAAACTGTTTAAACCGCTCCCGGTATTTCTCTACCCTTCGGGAATCGAAAACGTTATAATGAGGACAACATGAAATTCAACGGTGAGATTTTTTTAAGTGAAATGGTCGGAAAAAACGTCGTAGAAACAGGAGGGGAAAAACTCGGTATAATAAAAGATTTCCTGGTAGTACGCGGAGATCTCTTTCCGACTATCCAGGGTTTCATCATAAAATCCAATAGAAAACTTCTCTTTTTACGCTGGGAACAAATTGAATTATTTAATCGAAATTTTACTTTATGTCGATTAGATGCCGAGGAAATGGAATCAATCGATTCTGAAACATTAGAAAAAGAAATACTAGCCATTCGCGATATCTGGGATAAACAAATCGTAGATATCAATGGTGCGAAAATAGTCCGTGTAAATGATATAAAAATAAAAGAAATCGATGGGAAACTGGCACTTATTGCAGTCGATGTTGGATTCAGAGGACTTCTAAGACGCCTCGGTTTAAAACGAAAAGATGGTATATTCTGGAAAACACTAGTACGAAAGGTACCTTATGATCTTATTTCATGGCACTATATTCAGGCTCTTGAACCCAGGATTACCCAATTATCATTAACGGTACCCCGCGAATTGATCGCCATGCATCCCGCAGATATTGCCGACATATTAACCCAAATCTCTCCCGATAATCAGGAATCTCTCATTAACTCCCTCGGCATTGACACTATCGCAGAAGCTATCCCCGAAATGGATGAAAAGAGTCAAATCGCACTAATGGAAAATATGGATAATGAAACCGCAGCAGAAGTTCTTGAAGCAATGGCTCCCGATGATGCAGCAGATATCCTGATTGAATTACCTGAAGAACGTGCTGAAGAAATTATCGAAGAAATGGAAGACGAAGAGGCGGAAGATGTTAAAGAATTAATGCAACATGAAGAAGATACTGCAGGCGGTCTTATGACCACCGATTATCTTTGTGTCAAATCCAATATCACCGTTTCAGAAGCATTTTCATTTATCCGTCAGAACGCCCCGGAATACGAAAACATATACATTCTCTACGTCGTTGATGACAATGATTACTTACTCGGAACCGTTTCCATCCATGATCTATTTAATAATCCTGATAACGCACCCCTTCATCAATTCATGAATCACCGTGTAAAAAGTATTACTCTTGATTCAAGCGGCAGAGAAGCAGCCAATATCATGGCAAAATACAATTTATATAGTTTACCTGTTCTCGATGAAGAAAACAAGTTGTCAGGAATAATCACCGTAGATGATATCCTGGAACTCTTAATTCCTTCAATCAAAAAAAGAAAACGGTTTTAGGACTTTCAAACATGAAAAAATGGTTCCAACGTTTTATCATATTTATCGGGATCCTTGGCCCCGGATTTATTACTTCCACTGCCGATAACGATGCCGGTGGGATCGCCACTTATGCAATAACTGGAGCACATGAAGGATACGGTCTTTTATGGGCACTCCTGCTCATTACATTAAGTCTCGGAATAATTCAAGAAATGTCTTCTCGTATGGGCATAGTCACTGGGCAAGGATTAGCAGGTCTGATTCGTGAAAAATTTGGTGTCCGGTGGACTCTTACCGCTATGCTATTACTTTTATTTGCAAATATATTCGTCACAATTTCCAATTTTTCCGGTATTGCTGCTGGAATGGAACTTTTCGGAGTATCCAAGTATCTCTCCATTCCATTTTTCTGCATTCTCATCTTATGGCTTTTAATTAGAGGAACTTACCGCGTAGTGGAAAAAGTATTTCTTTTTTCATCATTGTTTTATTTTTCTTATGTGATTTCCGGTTTTATGGCCAAACCCGAATGGCATAAAATCGCTCGCGGTTTTATTCCTTCATTTAGGGGAGATACAGAATACTTAATACTTGTAATTGCACTTATCGGTACAACAATTACTCCCTGGATGCAATTTTACCTTCAATCTTCCATCGTTGAAAAACGCATCAAAGTTACCCATTTAAAATACTCCTCCACTGAAGTTTATATTGGAGCTTTTTTTACAGATTTTATCTCTTTCTTTATCATTATTGCCACTGCTGCAACTCTGTTCAAAAGTGGAATAAAAATCAATTCCGCTGAGCATGCCGCACTCGCATTAAAACCCTTGGTCGGAGATTACTGTTCAGTGCTCTTCGCAATCGGACTTTTAAACGCTTCAATCCTTGCCGCTTCTATTCTCCCTGTATCCACATCATATGCCATATGTGAAGCTTTCGGTTGGGAATCCGGAATTAATAAAAAAATAAAAGAAGCACCCATATTTTTCTCAATATTTGCTCTAACCACAATATTGGGTGGTGGATTTGTGCTTCTGCCGGGACTCAATCTAATGAAAGTCATGCTGTTTTCTCAAACCATTAATGGAATTCTTCTACCCTTCATTCTGATTTTCATGCTTGCAATTATCAATGATAAAAAAATTATGGGAGAGTACCGCAACACACTTCCAAGAAACATTATTTCTTATCTAACCGCCGGAGGACTAATCGTACTAACTCTTATCCTATTGTTTTACTCTTTAAAAGATTTGTTTTAAATATCATCTGATAAACTGAAATAAACAAAACGTTTCCATTGAAAAAAATCAAGAAATACATTATAGTATTGATAATCATGATTACTAAATTAAAAGCAGAATATGAAGAATACCTTCCCGGCATTGCGGAGAGGTTAAGGATAATACGTCTAAAACTTGGTTTAACCATGGAAAAATTCGCCGCATGCGGCGGTTTGTCAAAGAGTCTTATTAGTATTATCGAATCCGGCCATAAAAGGCCCCCATTTATGCTATTACTTGGACTTTATCGCCAATATAAAGTCAATATTTTATACCTCTTTACCGGAGAAGGAGAAATGTTTGTTGGTTCCGGTTCAAAAGTTCAAAATTTGAAAGATGATATAGAAGAGATGATACAATTAATGGAGGAGATTCCCGCAATAAAATATGCCATGCTGCTCCATTTCTCAGAATACATGATTAGAAATCAAGAAATTGTCGAAATGATGTTAAAGGAAGAATTGCAAAAATAAATCGTTTTATAAAAAAATGGGGAGAGTTCGAAAACCCTCCCCGAGTTTCAATAATTCAATCAATCAATTGTATTCTCTGGTTCAATCGTATTACATTTGAGGCATCCTACAGGGCATGTGTAGAGTTCACTTTGATACATACTACACTGAAAATCCGTTTCACAAATTCTAGGATCGGTCCAAGTCAAACCGCCTTTTACCTTTGACATAGATTTCGGATGTAAATCCGTTACTGTAGTTTTGTTTAAAACCAATTTCTTTGAGTTTTTAGGTTTCATATTTTCCTCCTGTAATAAATGTAAGAATATAATAATAAAACAAAATTGAAATGTCAAATATTTAACATCCTTTTTAAATTTTTAATAGGAAATTTTCTTTTTAATTCCAAAACCACTTGCCATAACATTGAAAACTAATGAAAATTCTATTAAAATATCACTACTTTTATAAACGAATAAGTTACTTATTAAAGGAGGAATTAGTAATGAAACGGCTAATAATATCATTAAGTATATTAGGATTTACACTTTTCTTGATTGCAACAGCTCCCATACTGTGTGATATTCAATCCAATAAAAGTACAATAGAGAATCTACCGATTTTGAAAGGCCCCTACCTCGGACAACCCCTCCCCGGAAAAGAACCGGTAATATTCGCACCCGGGATTGTATCCAGGGGAATGATGACCCGGGATTTTTCAATGACTCCTGACGGACATGAAATCTATTATACTGTTATGGTAGGACAAAATACTTTCTATACCATCATCACAACAAAATATGAAAAAGAAAAATGGACGAATCCCGAAGTAGCCGCGTTTGCTTCTGATCCACATTATATAAACATTGAGCCCTGTGTCTCCCCTGATGGAAAACAGTTCTTTTTTGTAACCAATCGCCCTTATCCCGGCGAAACAGCGAAAAAAGAACGCCCCCATATATGGACGATGGAACGAACAGGTGATAGCTGGGGAGAACCAAAGCCAATAGGTTCACCCATAAACTCAGAGATTGCCGAATATTATCCCTCACTTACAAATGATAAGACAATTTATTTCACAATAGAAAACAAGGATCAGACAAATGATATATATCGTTCCCGCATAATTAACGGAGAGTATTCAACACCCGAAAAACTACCACCTCAAGTAAATTGCGGCACTACTAGATTCAATGCCTTTGTCGCTCCCGACGAAAGTTACCTGATTGTATGTGTCATGGGAAAAAAAGAAAACATCGGTGCTGTCGATTATTATATTGTATTCCGAAATAAGGACGATTCATGGAATCCCCCTGTAAATATGGGTAATAAAATCAATACTTCTAACGGAAACGGTTATACTCCCTATGTCACTCGTGATGGAAAATATTTCTTATTTATGTCCGCAAGAGTAGCAGAGAATTTATTCCCTTCAGATGAAATTTTAAATTTGAATAAAATTCAGGAATTACATAATCGTGCCGGAAACGGTAATGCATGTCTTTATTGGGTAGATGCTTCATTTATAAATGATTTAAAAATGATATCAGAAAAACAGTTAAGTAATCAACCATAATATTTTATAAATTAAATCCAAATCGACCATAACAAATTAAGATATAATGATTTTTGTCAGTTAAGATCTTATCATCGAAATTTTTAAAACAAGTTGAATTTTAATCAGG
>JAKAGC010000413.1 GCA_021817755.1 Acidobacteriota bacterium
TTCGCTCGCCTAACTTTCAATTCAAAAACGATCAATACAACGATTTCATTGGGAGCTACGACCTGTATCAATTGGGGAGAAGTTTCCGTAGCAACAATATTCATTTTAAGTTTAATAATTTGTTTCCAGGATTCTTCCAGGTCGCGAAGGATCAGTTTAACAACACCTTCGATTAGGGTGCGTTCGATATCCGTAATAGTACGCATTCCACCCCCAAAATCCTCCCCTTTTCCTCCAAGTATTTTATCAATCATCGGAAACAATATCTTAGGGTTGATTTCCAATACTGCATTGCCTTCAAGAGGTTCCATCGATATCGCATTAAAATAGGTAGGATCAGGAAGAGATAGAATAAATTCAGCATAAGTAAACTGTTCCACTGAGTAGAGATTGACATCGATTAAGGCACGGAGATAAGCAGACAGAGATGAAGAGAAGTTCCTTGCAAACCGGTCATGTAAATAGTGCAATGAACGAAGTTGTTCTTTGGATACACGGTCTGGTCTACGGAAATTATATATTGAGACTTTTCGTTCTTTTTCTTTATCTTTTTTCTTTTTTGCCTGGGTCGGAGTAGGTTCTTTCCTGGCCGGGGCCGGTGCAGCGGCCACAGGAGCTGCGGCTGGAGCGGATACATCCTCTTCGGAAAACTCGCTCAATAACGCATCAACTTCCTCTTGTGTTAAAATTTTTGCCATATTACACCTTCATTATTATATCACATCCGGAGTTTTTTTTTGCCTGGCCAAAACTCCTAATTTTGATCGAAGTCTTAGAATTGCCGAGGTACGAATCTGGGAAATCCTTGATTCCGTTAAATCCATTACCTTACCTACTTCTTTAAGATTTAAATCGTCCAGGTAATAAAGATTCAATACCATTCGATCTTTTTCAGGTAATTCATCGATCATCAAAGCAATCAATTTAATCAATTCTTCTTTTTCCATGACCAGGTCTGGTGAAGAAGATTCTTCATCCGTAAAATATTTTAGTACTTTCCGGTCGGTTATATTGGCTTCATCTTCAATATCGATACGAAAAACACCTATTCCGACTCCGCGAGATTCATTAAGAAGTTTCTGGAATTCTTGAAGAGAAATTCCGAGACTTTCTGCTACTTCCTCTTCTTTTGGAGGACGTCCCATTTTAACTTCCAGGGATTCAAAAGCACTTTCGATCTCCTTGATCTTTTGTCTCAAACTCCGGGAAGCCCAATCCAGGTTTCTCAATTCATCCAGTATCGCCCCTTTAATTCGTAAAGAGGCATATGTTGAAAAACGGGTTCCTTTTGTGGGATCATATTTTTTTACGGCATCGATTAAACCCAGAATCCCGGTATGAACAAGATCATCAAGCTCTATACCGAAAGGGAGACGGGCATGAACTTTTGAAGCAATGATCTTGACAATATACAGGTTGTCAAGCACTGTCTTTTCAAATTCTTCTTTTCTCATGATCCCTACTCTTTTGCCTCATGAAATTAAAAATCCAACCGGGATTTTTTTTCTTTTCCCACATCCATTTTTGCCACACGGTCGATGACGTTTTTCGATAATTTTAAATAATCTGATCCGCATGGACTTTCGGGGAATTTTTCCACTACAGGTTCCTGGAATTTGATAGCTTCGATTAAATGTTCATCTTTCCGAATATAACCAAGATAATTTAGTTCCTTGTTGAGGAATTTTTTTACAGCACGAGAAATCTTTAAAAAGACTTCGGAGGCTTCTTCTTCATCCTCAACCATATTGGCGATGATGGAAAACTTTTTAAAGGCGTCCAGTTCCGTAACGACTTTCACCACTGCATATGCATCCACAATAGAAGTGTTCTCCGGCGTTACTACCAGGTAAACCTCATCGGCTGCCATCAACAAGGATATAACATTATCGGAAATACCGGCAGCAGTATCGATAATCAATAACTCCGCCATGTGTTCCAGCTTCTTTAACTCTTTGTAAAGGAGTATTTCCTGGTACTCGCTCAAATTGGAAAGAGACTGTACACCCGAACTTGCCGGAATAATCAATAATTCGTTTTTAGAAATTAAAATTTCTTCCAGTGTAGCTGTATCTTTTAATAAATCGGAAATATCCTTATCCGGTTCGATGCCCAGCAGGATATCGATATTACCGAGGCCGTAATCGGCATCCAATACTGCGACTTTTAACTGCTGCCGGGACAACGCGACTCCGAGGTTGACAACGACATTGGTTTTGCCAACACCTCCTTTACCGGAAGTGATAGCGATCTTCTTCAGCTTTGAAAAACTCCCTACAACGTTATCATTTAACTTATACAAGGTCGATGCTTGGCTCATACGTCCTCTCCTTTATTATTATAATCCAAAAAAATTCTTCGTGCAAATTTTCGTGGATATGCAATTTCAATATCTTCAGGAACACGCTGTCCCGTAGTAAAATAAGCTGCCGGTATATCCACTCTCATCTTTAAATTAAATAAATTTCCAAGGGACAGAGATTCATCTATTTTACTAAAAATAATTTTATCCGGTTTAAAAACACTATATTTTTCATATATCATATATAAATCGTCGGATTTGGTAACCGCACTCAAAAGCAGGAAGACTTCCTTCTCTTCTTCCGGAATTGAAGAAAGATGCTTCTCCATAATCAATATACCCTGTTTATCATTGGGGCTTCTTCCAGTAGTATCGATGAATACTACATCATACTCTTTAAGCCGGTCTAAACGAAACCGTAAATCCCGTTCATTATAAACGGCATAAAAGGGAACATCGAGTATATCGGCATAAGTACGAAGATGGGCCTCAGCTCCGATTCGGTAACTGTCAATCGTCATCAATGCCACTTTTTTGGATTCCATTAATTTAAAATAAGAACTCAACTTAGCGATAGTGGTGGTTTTTCCCGAACCGGTAGGGCCAATCATGACCACTACCCGACGTCTCCCTTTCTCTAGTTTTAACGGTGCTGGAACCGATATATAGGAAGTCAACAGATTAAAAAACCGTTTCTTAATATTATCCTTATCGTTGATATGCTCCGCATCTATCTGGGCCTGTAAGGTGTGAATCAATTTTCCCGCCAGTTTACGGTCCACTCCGTTTTGTACCATATCCAGAAATAGATCAAGGAAGATACCTTTAAACTCCGAATATCCTTCAACACCAGTGGTCGAAGCACGAAGAAGCTTCTTAATCTCAGCCACCTCCTGGGTAAGTGGAAGTAGTTCACTCTTGATGCCGTTGATATCCATCATGGGTTCCCTGGAAAGAACATTATCACCAACCGTGTATTCATTGGCAGCAGGAGGTCTCAATTTTCCGAATATCTCTTCTTTATCCTTCTTCAACTTATCCGGGTCTGAATAATTATAAGTTTTTGATAAAAGATTGGACGAAATATCATTCGGATCAGGTTTCGCACTGTCTACAGCCGCAGTCACTTCGATCATTTCCACGTTGGAAAGATTCAATTTCCCACGCCGCACAACCTTTTTTTGAGATAAAATATACGCATCTTTGCCAAGATCTCTCTTGATTTGAGAAATTGCTTCTTCGCTGTTCTTGACAAGATACTTCTTAATCTTCATATCAATTACTCCACCACTCCAAGAGAAACGATTTTAACGCTCTTGGGAATTTCGGATGCGGAAAGTACCACAAGATCGGGCAAGAAACGTTCTGTTAACTGCCGAATGTGATGTCTTACGATGGAAGAACATAAAAGTATCGGTTGAACTTTAATACCCGATTTCTGGACTGCGGACTTAAATTTATTGATAAGTACCTGCGCTTCATCCGGTTGGATAACCAATTGTTCTATATTATTGATCTTCTGGATCATGGAACCCAGAATATTTTCAAGTTCTCCTCCCAGTACAAGTACAGGTAAATCATTCTTTGCTGTAATATAGGGTTTTACAAGTGAACGCGAAAGACTTTGCCGTGATAATTCCGTGAGTAATGACAGGTCTTTTACCGCAGGTGCATAATCCGCCAATGTTTCCAAAATGGTACGAAGATCGAAAACCGAAACCCTTTCTTTTAACAAATTCTGTAATACTTTCTGAACATTACCCAGACTCATCATGCCGGGAATCAACTCTTCCACTACTTTCGGATAGGTTTCCGCAAGATTTTCGATCAGGTGCTGTGTTTCCTGCCGCCCAAGGAGTTCATGGGCATGAGCCTTAATGACTTCCGTCAAATGAGTCGTGATTACAGTAGCCGGATCCACAATCGTATACCCCAGGAACTGAGCATGCTCCCGCTCTTCTTCGGTAATCCAGAAGGCCTGTAATCCGAATGCGGGCTCTTTTGATTCGATTCCTTTTAATTTTTCTTTCACATTACCCGGGTTGATAGCCATTAAATGAGAGGTCATAACTTCACCGGAAATAATGGGAACTCCTTTTATTAATATCGAATATTCACGTGAACCCAACTGCAAATTATCCCGGATACGAACAGGTGGGACAATGATACCCAGATCAAGTGCAAGTTGTTTTCTCATGGATTTAATACGCTGGAGCAGTGTTCCTCCCTGTCCTGTGTCTACCAGTTGTATCAAAGAGTAACCGATTTCCAGACCCAGTAAATCCACTTTTAAAAGTGCTTCGATCTTTTCCGGTGGAGGAGGCAGTTCTTTCTTTTCTTCAATTACTTTTTTCTCTGCTTCAAACGCTTTTCCTTTCTTTATCTGATATGCCAGATATACGAAGAAACCGCCTACCAGGAAAAATGGGATTTTGGGTAAACCAGGTATTAGAGCAAGTATACCGATACCGATACCCGAAAGTAATAACGGA
>JAKAGC010000414.1 GCA_021817755.1 Acidobacteriota bacterium
CGGGAACTGTAAATAATCCGGTGACAGGTTACTGGAATGATTACAAACGAGGGGCTGCCGATATCACATTCTCCCATACCTGGGAGGATAACTCCGTTAATGTAAAATTATTCCGAAATTTTGGGAAACACCAGTTTTCAGATGGTTGGGATTCGAGAGATTATACAAACGGAATAATGGCTTCATTTGCATACAAAGGGTTTACTCGGAATGAAATGATATTGGGTGGCGATTTCCGGCATTTCGGAGGGAAGAGTTTCGGTTACCCTGTTGGTAAGTGGGACAAAGATGAAGGAGCTGTATTTGTCCAGGATACTTATCGAGTGGGTTCTCGAATGATTTTACTCGGAGGATTACGGCTTCAATTGGATTCTTTGTACGGTAACGAATGGTGCCCGCGATGGGGAGTTGTTTACCATGTTTCAGGTACAATGCTTTTCCGTGGGGAAATCAGTAAAGGTTTTCGGTCACCTCAGCTTAATGAATTGTATATGTTTCCACCGGCGAATAAAGATTTACAACCTGAAAGGGTGTGGAATTATGAATTAGGGGTTGAGAAAGATTTTAGTCCTAATTTTCATATTAAAGGAAGTGTTTTTCATATGAAGGGTTCAAATCTGATCGAAACAATTGCTAACCCGGCAGGTTTTCCGAAATTTATTTTTGCAAATACGGGTTCATTTTCTTTTTATGGATTGGAATTGGAATTGGATGCTTTTTTCTTGAAATATTTCTCCGGGAATGTGTCCTGGTCTTACCTTCATTCGGGGGATTATACAAAAGGCAGACCGGGGCAGAAGTACGATCTTTCTCTTATATTCAATCAAAAACGTTTATTGGTAGCATTACAGGGGCAATATGTCACCGATTATTATGAAGGAAATTATTCTTTGGATCGAATACCGTCTTATTTTGTTATGAATGCACGTGTGAGTATGGGAATTATAAATGACGTGGATTTAATTTTGGATTTACAAAATATAACAAATAAATACTATTGTATATACGGAGAATTCCCTGGATTAACAGCCGGATTGTACCGGATGCCTGGGAGAAATATACAAATAGGTGTGAGGTACAGGTTATGAAATCATACTCAAGTTTCGATTTATTAATCGGAGGATTATTAATGGCATTGGCCCTGGTATTCCCTGTAGTATTTCATGCCATAGGGCTTGGCGGAGCTTTTTTACCTATGTTTTATCCAATTCTGGCCGCAGGCTTTTTAATCGTTCTGCCTGCGGCTGTGGTGGTTGGGATTTTATCACCCCTGGTATCGGCGGTATTAACAGGAATGCCGCCTTTCTACCCCCCGGTAGCATTCATGATGATGTTTGAAGGACTTTTTCTTGCATTGGTACCTGGAATTTTGTATAGACGGTTTAAATGGAACATCTGGCTATCGGTTCTGATTACTATGCTGGTGGAACGAATGGTTATGCTTATCGCAATTTATATTATAACCAAATGGATGGAATTTCCAACTAAAATGATAAGTATTGCTGCATTAGTAAAGGGGATACCGGGAACATTAATTATTATAATATTAATGCCCCCGCTACTAAAAAAATTGGATAATATTTTATCGACATATAAAAAAATATAAGGAGGATCTGGCTTTATTCAATTACAGGCCTCATAGGAACTGATTTATGAAGAAACAGAAAGAGTTTTTTGAAAAATTAGCCCAAGAATGGGATCGCGAACATCAAACAGAAGAAGAAGTCGATCGAACAATACGATTTGCACGCCGGTACCTTCCGGTAAGCGCGGGTGAACGAATTCTGGATATTGGATGCGGTACAAGCCGGTTGGTACCTCACATTATTGAAAATATAGGTGATAATGGGGTTCTGATTGAAATGGATTTTTCTATAGAAATGTTGAAAATCGGAAGAGATCGATATAGAATCCCCAATGTCTTTTTTGTCCAGGGAGATGGTCATGTTTTACCATTAAAACAATACAGCCTGGATAAAGTTATATGTATGGCATTTTTCCCTCATCTTTTAGACAAACAATCAGCAGTAAAAGGTTTTGCATCTGTTTTAAAAAGTGGAGGTAGGCTTCTTATCGCTCACCAGATGATGAGGGAGGAGTTGAATCATTTTCATGGGCGTGTGAATGGCCCTGTTAATAATGATCTATTACCAGATGAGGGTAATATGAAGTCTATGCTGGAAACCGGTGGATTCAGAGAAATCGAGTTTAAAGAAGAGCCCGGTCTTTACCTGGTGACAGCGGTTCGGGAATGATCTCTACTTTTTGTGAAGAGAATACCACTTCAATCGGTTTCTGGCAAAAATTGGATCCACGCGTTCGATTAATATGTGTATTCTCACTTGTTGCCGTATTATCGATGACTCCTATCCGGTATATCTTAAAATTTTCAGGTTATGTATTGTTGGGAGTTAGTTTGTACATTATATCACGGGTAAAAAGTAAGCGATATTTGGGTCGTATTTTTTTTCTTCTTCCTATGGCAGCTTTTTTAGTGGTTTCATTATTATTATTTCCAGGAGCAAGTGGAGAAGAGGTTACACGAACGATTCTGACTGAAACACTGGTAAAGATGTTTCTGGTTTTTGGAATCGTCGGAATAATGGTAACCGCAATACCCTTTCGAGAAATCATACTGGCATTGGAAGCGATACGAACACCTTTTATGATCGTCACTATGTTAAATTTTATGCACCGGTATCTGTATTTATTTTTGCAAGAAGCTGAGCGAGTTATACGTGCCATTAAATCGAGAAGTTCGGGACATTTGAGATTATGGAAAGATTGGCGAATTCTCTCATCGATTATTTTTGTCTTTCTCATTCGGGTTGTCGAACGAGGCTATCGAGTTTATCTGGCGATGCTTTCCAGGGGAGATATCGTTGAAACACAACGCGAAAAGGTGTTACACTTCCATTGGTATGATTACGTATTCGGTGGAATATATCACGCTGTATTGTTTACCATTTTTATTCTGTAGAATTTTTAATTATATATTAAGGGGAATATCAAGCTTTATTTTGATAATATTAGTTATCATTTTCCATATCCATTAATCCAATTCGTGTAAATTTTTATTTTTAGAAAAAAGGCTTGATAATTTTTTTAATATTTTGTAGCATTAGCTAGAAATAAACTTAAAATGGAGAATCAAATGAAACTTAGAATAATGAGTGTTATGAATGTAGTAATAGTTTTGGCTTTGGTTTTGGTATTCTTCTTCCCAGGAAATATGGCATATGGTCAGCAGCCAACTCAGGAAGAACAGGATAAAATGATGAAGGCATGGATGGAATATGCTTCACCCGGGGCCAATCATAAGTATCTGGAAGGAATGGCCGGGAATTGGGATGTTGCCATGAAAATGTGGATGTACCCAGGCGCTGAACCATCGGTCGATAAAGGCACTGCCGATGCAAAAATGATATTGGGTGGGCGCTACCTTTATGTCTACAATACCGGACAAGCGATGGGAATGCCTATGGAAGGAATATTTATTACTGGTTTTGATAATTTATCGAAGAAATTTAATTCGTTGTGGATAGATAATATGGGAACAGGTTTTTTCCCTTCTTCCGGAACTCTTGATGAAACAGGAAAGATAAAAACGGAAACCGGAATGTGGGATGATTATACAACTGGGAAAAAAGTACCGGTTAAATTAATTCATAAAATTATCGATGCCGATAAATATGTTTTTGAGATGTATGTACAGGATATCAAAGGCGTTGAATTCAAAACAATGGAAGCTACATATACACGTAAGAAATAATCCTTTCCTTATTAATTGATGGTAAGTAAGGCAGGGTGCTTTTGGAAAGCAACCCTGCCTTTTTATTTTTTTTAGATTAAAATCTACCGTTAAAAGGTAATGATCATTACATGCAATTAACGGTGGGGCAATCGATAACAGTATAATAATCGCAATTTTCAGTATAACACTCGGGGGTCCAGGATGGAGCAGGATATCCGGTTCCTCCTTTCACATCTTTTAAGATGCTTGCGTCCAGGTGTGTTACGGTTGATTTTCTTAAAATAAGTTTCTTTGAATTCATGATACCTCCATTATATTTGTTTTTTTATTTGGTCAATGATTATTAAATATATGACACAAGTTATGCCTGTTCATTGCATATTCATACGAAGTCACAGGTGGGCACATCTGACGAAATACGCATTCATTACATGGTGAAACCTGTGAACGTGACTTAAACCACATGCAATCATTGGTAATCGCTTTAAATAATACATCGTGAATGGAATCCGTTCCTAATTTTCCGAAAGGAGAATCGTTTAGACCGGTATGCATATCTCCATTACTTAAAATCGTTATATGACCATAGCTCAATGGATTTATCTGTCCGCGTAATAAAATATCTTTCATGGAGGGACCTTCTTCCAGTAAATCTTCTTGATCTATAAAAACAGTCTGTTTGAAAAATTCCATATTATCACCGGTATAATAAGGGTTAAAAACAACTCCCTTAAGGTTATATTCCTTGATAATATTATCTGATCGTTCAAACTCTTCAATCGAAGTTACAATAAAATGGATTTTAGTGGGTATTCCAATTTTATTTAAACATTGAATTGCTTTTTCGATATGGTCTTGTACTATGGGAAAATGAATCATCACATGCAATTCATTTTCTCCATTACCCAGGGAATTAGAATTAAAAGAATTTTTAGATAGATGAAGGTAATGGGTATAATATTTTTTCTTAGAAGGCATAGTATTTAGAGTTCGAACCAGCTCTTCCAAATATGAACTGGCAAAAATATCAAGAT
>JAKAGC010000415.1 GCA_021817755.1 Acidobacteriota bacterium
AAGGCATACAGCCCGTCTATTGTTTGATCCGGAGAAATTCCAGGGATTAAGTGAACCAGTATTTCAACGTGTTCTGCTGTATTATCATCGATTTTTTTTATTTTAATTTTTCCTTTTTCATTAGCATTGATTATTGAATCGATGAGGGAGGAGGTTGTTCTTCCGAAAGGAATTTCAGTTATTACCAGTGTTTTTTTATCCAGTTTTGAAATTTTAGCTCGAACCCGGACACGTCCGCCTTGCATTCCGTCATTGTAACGGGTACAATCGGCAAAACCTCCGGTAGGGAAATCCGGGAATAATTCGAATGTTTCGCCCTTTAAATGAGAGATGCAAGCATCTATTAATTCGATAAAGTTATGTGGTAAGATTCGGGATGATAAACCAACTGCAATACCTTCTCCACCCTGGGCCAACAAAAGGGGATATTTAATTGGAAGGAAAATCGGTTCTTTATTTCTACCGTCGTAAGAAAGTTTCCATTGAGTCGTTTTGGCATTAAAAGCAACATCCAGGGCGAATTTCGAAAGGCGTGCTTCGATATAACGCGGAGCTGCTGCATCATCCCCTGTCAGGATATTTCCCCAGTTTCCTTGCGTATCGATTAAAAGGTCCTTTTGTCCTAAGGCAACCAGTGCATCTCCGATTGACGCATCACCATGAGGATGGTACTGCATCGTATAGCCGATAATATTGGCTACTTTATTGTACCTGCCGTCGTCTAACCGTTTCATGGCATGTAATATACGACGTTGTACCGGTTTTAATCCATCTACGATTCCCGGAACGGCTCTCTCGAGGATAACATAAGAGGCATAATCCAGGAACCAACCCTGGTATAAATCCCGAATGGGTTTTACGTGATGAAGCTCATCCGCCGGTAATTCTCCCGTAGGAAGCAATTCAGCTTCATATCCATTATTTTCTTCGGGAGTCGAATCGCCTTTATTAGGTGTTGTAATCTCGTCTTGTTCTTTATCGTTTGTCTTATTATTGTTGGAATTCATGGTCGTGTGTTTCTCAGCTCGCTTCTTCAAGGGGAATTTCTTGTGATTCAGGTTTGATATTATCTTCTTCTACCCGTAGATTATCGATAATAAAGTCCTGGCGTGTCGGTGTATTTTTACCCATATAGAATTCAAGCATATCAGGGATTGTATCATCTTTTCGAAGTACAACCGGTTCCAGTCTCATATCGTTTCCGATAAAACGTTTGAACTCTCCCGGAGAAATTTCTCCCAGACCCTTGAAACGGGTAATTTCAGGATTTTTCCCACAAGCCACAATTGCGTTTCTCTTTTCTTCATCCGTGTAACAGTAAAAGGTATTTTTTTTATCTCTAACACGGAATAGGGGAGTTTGAAGAATATGCAAGTGCCTTTTTTTTACCAGTTCAGGGAAAAAATTAAGAAAAAATGTAATCAATAGAAGCCGGATATGCATGCCGTCAACATCCGCATCTGTTGCAATGACTACGTTATTATAGCGGAGGTCATCCAGGCTTTCTTCAATATTAAGGGCAGCCTGGAGTAAATTGAATTCTTCGTTCTGGTACACAATCTTCCGGTCCAGGCCATAGGTATTAAGCGGTTTACCTTTTAAACTGAAAACAGCTTGTGTATTAACATCTCGTGCTGTTGTAATCGAACCGCTGGCAGAATCTCCTTCTGTTATAAAAAGCGTTGATTCGATGCGTCGTTCATGGTTGGAATTAAAATGTATTTTACAATCTCTCAATTTGCGATTATGTAAACTAACCTGTTTGGCTCTTTCGCGGGCTAATTTCTGGATCCCTGCCATATTTTTTCTTTCCCGTTCCGAATCCTGTATCTTTTTTAAAAGTATTTCCGCTGTATCCGGGTTGCGGTGCAGGAAGTTATCCAGCTCTTTTTTCAGGAAATCGCCGACAAAGTTCCGAATAGATAGACCATTTGGGGTCATATCTTTTGAACCCAATTTTGTTTTAGTTTGGGATTCAAAAACCGGTTCCTCCACTTTAATAGAAATTGCTCCGATGATTGAAGTTCGGATATCGGCGATATCAAAGTCTTTTTTATAGAATTCACGGATTGTTTTTACTATTCCTTCACGGAATGCTTGCAAGTGAGTTCCACCCTGAGTCGTATATTGGCCGTTTACAAAGGAGTAGTATTCTTCACCGTACTGCGTACCGTGAGTCATAGCGATTTCGATATCTTCTCCTTTTAAAGAGATTATCGGATACATTCCAGGTGAAGACATATTTGCTTCCAGTAGGTCCATCAGTCCGTTCTTGGAAAAATATCGGGTATTATTAAGGTTGATAACCAGTCCTGAATTGAGGTAAACATAATTTTGAACTTGTGCTTCGATATATTCTGCCAGGAAATGAAATTTACCGAACATTTCCGGGTCCGGTTCGAAAATAATTTCCGTACCGGAAGGCTCATCCGATTTATGGATGGGATATTCTTTGGCCAGTAAGCCCCGTGAAAAATCGGCTGCTTTTACATTACCTTCTCTGTGAGAACGGACGACAAAATCGATGGATAGGGCGTTAACTGCTTTGATACCTACACCGTTTAAACCCACGCACTTTTTAAAAACTTTGGAATCGTATTTCGCGCCAGTATTCATTTTCGAGGCGACTTCCACCACTTTACCTAGCGGAATACCTCTTCCATAATCGCGGACGCGGACTTTTTGATCCGATATATTGATATCGATTTTTTTCCCGAAGCCCATCATGTATTCATCTACAGCATTATCAATGACTTCTTTTATGAGAACATAGATGCCATCATCATGGGAATTGCCGTCTCCCAGTTTTCCTATATACATACCCGGGCGTCTGCGGATATGTTCTCGCCAATCCAGTGTAATTATACTATCTTCTGTATATTGTTCGACCATCCGGTTTAATTTCCTTTCGTGTTGGAATAATTCAAAAAACCATTTTAATGTCCTATTTTATATGAAAAACGGGAGCATTTCAAGCAGAAAAAAAATTATGATAAATGTTGAAATAGAGCTTGACTTTGTTGGCCTATTGTTATATAACCGTTTCGGGTATCAATTCAGGTATCCATTTGTTAGATTTATAATTAAGAGTAATCATATCGATTAAAGGTTGAGATTTTATGTTTACTTGTGAACGGTATCAGGGTAACTACCGTTTTACAGTTCCGGTAAAAGAGTATTACCGAAGTGTTTTATATTTTCATAATGATATTAATCGTTAATATGCACTACAACTTTAGGAGGTTACTATCATGAGAAAGTTTTTCACCTTTGTTACCCTTTTTGCAGCGTTGTTCCTGGTTGCCATTTTTCCGGCAGCCGGTACAGAGAAGGCAGGCAATTCCGGAGAAGTTCGTGAATTGTTAATGATTAAGTCTCCCGGAGAGTTTAATGTCGCTCAGTATTCGGAACAGCAGCAGAATGTGTTTTCCTGGTTAAAAGCAGAAGCAGCTCCCCTTACACCTGCTTCAATAGTTACCATTCAGGTATCCGAGGAAGAGATGAATGCCGTTAATACCCAGGCCTGTGAGACTTGCGGTAATACCGATGGAAATCCCGGAAAGATGTTGGTAGGAGTTGTTAGAGATGTCACTCGTACTGTTAGTTTCCGTGATTTTTCACCTGCCGCATTTAACGCAATGAGTCCCGATTATGCAGGAGGTGCATTGAGGGAAGAGGCCAATGGCGGCTATACATGGACAATGGCTGTCGAATCCAGGACAGCTTCAGCTCTTCGTTTACACATCTCCCGTTTGAATCTACCCGAAGGCGCTTCTCTCTATATTTACAATGAAGATGGAGAGGCATTCGGACCTTATAATGGGCGCGGTCCTAATGAAGATGGCGATTTCTGGACAAATACCGTAACCGGTCCTCTCGCTTTCTTGCAATTGCATGTATCCGGGTATAATGCTTCGGATATTTTAAAAGGTGTGGATTTTGACGTAGCGGGTATCGGACATCTGGGGGAAAAGTTTTTGCTTCCTTTTTTGCAAAAACCGGGTAAAATCGATGAAAACATTTCAAGGGCAGAGAGTTTCTGTTCCTTCAATGCGTCGTGTGTAGTGGATGCGTCTTGTTATGGAACCAGTACATATCCCTATATTGCAACGCATAAGTATGCAGTCGGCCATATGCAGTTTGTATCCGGTGCGTATATTTATATTTGCACCGGTGGATTGCTGAACAATACCAGGAATGATTACACTCCTTATTTCCTGACGGCCAATCACTGCATAAGTAAGAGTAATGAAGCATCCAGCCTTGAAGTTTACTTCCAGTTCTGGACCTCTTCATGTAATGGCGCCTGCTATGATCCGGTTGGTGTATGTCCCAGGACCATTGGGTCGACAATTAAGAAAGGAAGTAGTAAGACTGGGGATTTTACTTTATTGCAATTGAGTCAAAATCCTCCTGCCGGGAGTGTATTTCTTGGGTGGTCGGCAACGGCCATAGCCAATACCAATGGAGCCGTTCTTTACAGGTTAAGTCATCCCAAAGGAGCTCCTCAGGCCTTTTCCAAACATACCGTGAGTACTACAGCCGGTGTATGTAGAAGTTGGCCCAGGGGAAAATGGATTTACAGTAAAGACGTTATTGGTGCTACCGAAGGCGGAAGCAGCGGTTCACCTGTTGTTAATGCCAATGGCCAGGTAGTTGGACAGCTTTCCGGCGGATGTGGAACCAATGTGAATGATGTTTGTGATACTGTCAGTAATGCAACCGTTGATGGTGCATTTGCTGCATATTATTCATTGGTTTCTTCTTTCCTCAGTCCTCTCTATACTA
>JAKAGC010000416.1 GCA_021817755.1 Acidobacteriota bacterium
CTCTATCTGGGAATCATTGGGAAACAATGACTCCACAGGATAAATAAAACTCTCCCATGATGAAGATTTCATTTTTATATTTGAAAGTGCCTGATTGGTATTTCCGATAATCAATTGTTTTGTAAAAATTCGCTCCCCTATCTTAACAGTAATATTATCATTACCTGGGTTTACTGCTTCAAGACTCCAATCGATTTCATTCAATGCTTTGATATAAACGGGATTCATAAGAGGTCGCATACTTTTCCCAGTAATAAGATCGATATTCGCAGCATCGTAATTCGGGTTTAATTTGACTTTTAAAATTATTTCCTCATGGGGGGTAAATGCCCTCATTCCATATCTGGAATCCATTTGAACAAACACAGGAAACAAAACTGGAAGGATAACGAGTAGTGGACCGAAATTTAATAAGAAATATTTCATTGTATAATACAGACTCTTAAAAAAAGAGGATAAAATAACGGTCCAGACATCTTTGTAAAGCCGGATTGCCAGAATATTGGCTTTGATTTTATTTTTAGCGTTTTTAATGGCTTTGGGAGAGGAAAACCATTTATATGAATAGAGTACAACAAACGACATTAATACACTTAAAAACAAAATCCCCCAAAAAGGGTTGATTTGTTTAAAAGGTATTAACAATACATCAAAAGCCCTGGTAATAAAATGATTAAGGGTATGAATCATATTAAGCAACCTCAATGGGTATTATAAATTAAAAACTGGAATCATCACAAGCACTGAAAGACTATATTTAGATAATCATCAGGCAGAAAACGAAAGGGGGATATTCACCCTATATTAAGAAATATAACCGAGCCCGCTGAGAGCTTCGGCTTGTTCTTCCTTGCTGCCTTCCGATTTAATAGAATCGTACTCTTTTGCAATCAGGTTTTCCACCAATTCATCAATAGAGGAATACCCGTGAAAAGCCAGGATTTCTTCTGCCTTGGCTTCTGCTTCTTTGCTTAGTTTGACTTTAGTTGACATGCATTTCTCCTGCAAACATAAAATTCATTTTAGATATTTAAATCCCGACCATCGATAAATGCCGGAGGTTTTATTCCAAGAGCGGATAAAACAGTGGGTGATATATCAGCGAGGGTGGGATCTATAATTTTTAATTTCCGGTTACTAAAAAATATTCCTGGTACTGCATTGCGGGTAAAAGCGTGATCGCCACTCCAATAACGGGTATTATCAGAGAATAAGGGGCCTCCTACATAATTTACGGCAGATTCCCAGGAGACGCGATATCCGATCTGATACCCGACAACGATATCAGGTGCATTGGTTGTATAAGGTCCCCTGTATACATCTTCCCTTTTAAAAGCGGATTTAATTGCTTTTTTATTTTCCTCAGGATCAGTTACTTCAAGCAGTTTTGTTTTTATTTGTTCTTTTAACTCAGCTTCTTCTTTTCCTGGAGAGACGATTCCCAATTTTTCACGTCCTTTCAGGTTAAGAAATATCCCGTTTAAACCCTGTCCGTATGCCTTCGACTTTGACCAGTCAACATCAGCGTACCATTTACCACTGGAAGTTTTACCATCTTTTAATACAAGATAACCTTCCCGGTGGAGCCAGGAATTCAAATGAAAACCTCGGTTAAATGCATTAAACCCGTGATCTGAAACAATAATAAGCAAATCATCTTTTTTCAACTGGGGGAGTAATTTTCCCATAAAATCATCCATGGCTTTATAACTATGATAAATCGCTTGGGTAATATGATTATCTTTTGCTGGACACTGGGCAGGAGATCCGGAATCCTTTAAATACCTCCAGAACATATGCTGAATACGATCAGTGGCTTCAAATACCTGAACAACCAATCCCTTTTTAAATTTTTTAAAGGTATCAAAAAATGCTTTCTCACGCTCGCGGTGGTAGGTATAAACCTGTTCGATAAAGGAATCTTCCGACATAACGTGCTCATTTAAAGCCCAAGTATCTTCAGCCATACCTAATGTGGCATAATGTCCGAGTAATCGTGAAAGATATACTGAAAAAATTCGAGGGTGGGATATGGGCATAGAAGGTTTTTCGGGATCGATATTAATAGGTGTCAAATATAAGCGTATGGGTTTATCCGGAACTACTTCTTCCAAAATAAACTGGGCTATACCGGGAATCTTTATCAAACCGGCTTTAAAATTCAATGAAATCCATTGGGACATCTTCCCTTTTTCAAGATTAATGGTATTTTTTTCTATAGTTATTTGGGCAGATTGGGAAGCAAAATCAATGGTTATTTTAAATGGAATTTCCAGTGGGGTATTCTGCTTTTTAAAGGGATTGGAAGGTCCCTTTATTTTTCCAGAAAATGTATTGTTTGAATCATCTATTTTTTGGAGTTTCTCAAAGACTCCATCAGAGATATCGAAATCTTCTGCTGTTTTATCGGAATAAAAAGTAAAACTTCCTTGAGTTCCTCTTAAATCAGGTGTCCCCAAACCGGACACCATCAATCCATCAAACTTTTCAGGAGGAAAGGTGAAAGGGACACGAAGAACACTGGAAAACACACCGTTACTGGCGGCAATGTTCCAGAAACTCCGGCTTTTTCGCTTCAACTCAATTTTGGGTTTGGAAATGGGTATCTCAAATTTTCCAAATTTAATAGAGCGTTTTGGAGGGAGAATTTCCGACCCTGCCATTTTGGGCATATAGGTATTGTGGTCGGTTGTCAAAAAATCAAAAATATTATGCTTCCCGGGATTAACGCCTGTAGAAAACGTCGACCATGCAACGGGCGATATAGGAGGCTCGGTACTTAATAAAGGGGCAAAAGTTCCTTCTTTTTCAAGTTTCTCAAAGTTAGGGAACTTCTTACCTTCTTTCATGAACCGGCTGAGTAGATTGTAATCCATTCCATCAAATCCGATTATCACTGCTCGTTTATAGCGAGGATTTTTTAGATTCTTAAGACGCTTAAGGAATTTTATTAAGGCCCGAATAGGAAAAGTGAGAAAATTAAAAATTGCGAGAAAAAAAGCCGCAAATATGAAGAAGAAAGATCCGGCAAATGCAAATCCTGCACCGGGACCTACATATGCAGCAACTGGAACAGTTAAAATGAGTAGTGCTGCAATCAACCATGCCGCTTGTTTTACTTTAGGGGTTTTCATGTCTTGATTTTAACATATTTTTCTTATTACGAAAAGAGGACATTATACTTCATAACAAAAGTTCCATTATATTTGCATTTTGTAATACTCTCCACTTTCAATATAATCAATTCATCCAATATTAGTTGCCTTATTGGGGGCCATTTAATATTTAACACTTATAGAAATATTGCATGAATTGAATATTACTTAATCAAAATTCATGGTTTTATTTCTCCTCATTGGGTATATCCGAATTTAATTTACATGATTCGAAAAACCGTTTCAAACCTTTTGTGTAAATATCTCGGGAATTCCAAAATCCATACGTATGTTCCCCATGAATCTGAAGAAAATATTTTGGTTGGGATGCGGCTTCATAAAGTTTGATCCCATGATGGTACGGAATAAGTAAATCTTCCTTACTATGAACGACAAGTACAGGGCAGTGGATATTCTTCATTCTTTCCAGAGTATTAAAATTATACCGGGTTAAGAGTTTTATTGGTCTTGGGGCAAAAGGCATTACTTGTGGAACCAGATGGGGTACAGAAGTAAAAGTAGATTCAAGGATGAGGGCCGCAGGAGAATATTTTTCTGCAAGATATGAAGCCACTCCCCCTCCCAATGATCGTCCAAACAGGATAATTTCTTCAGGTGATTTATGGATTTCCTTGACGAGGTAATTCCATACGGCATCTGCATCTTTGATAAGGCCTTTTTCGGTGGGTTTTCCGCTACTAATACCGTAGCCTCTATAATCAAAAATAAACACATCACAGCATAATTCTCTAAAAATATGAAAAGAATCGATTCGTTGCGTGAGATTTCCTGCATTTCCATGGCAAAACAGAATAGTGGCTATAGGATTATTTACAGGAATATACCAGGCTGAGATCTGAACTCTATCGGAAGTGGTTATCAAAAATTCTTTATGATCTACATCTCTGGATAAAGAATGAATGGTGATAGATTTATAGGGTCTAAATAAAAGATTGGGTTGAGTTAAATAATAATGTAAGCAATACAATAGATACAAAAATACAGGAATAACAATGAATGGTAAGAGTAAACCTATAATAGCGCTTAGGAGTTCCATCCATGCCCGAGGTAAAACCGGGGGGATTATACTCTACTGAAATCGTCTTCATACCGGATTATATCATCTTCCCCGAGATATGAACCGGTCTGCACTTCAACAAATACGACGTCTTCAATACCTGAATTGGAGATTCGATGTTTTGCATTAGCAGGGATAAATACAGATTGATTGGGAGATAAAGGAATTTGATTTTCTTCGAGTGTTACTATTGCTTGACCACCTATAATGATCCAATTTTCCGACCGGTGTTGATGACTCTGAAGAGAAAGACGTTTTCCAGGTTTAACGACTATACGTTTTACTTTAAGTTTATCTTCTTCATGGAGGATTTCAAAAGTCCCCCACGGACGATCTTCTTTATATTTGTTTTCCATAGTAAATTCCTTATTTGTGGTTATTGATTTTTATTTCCCGTTTTATCAATTCGATATCAGCATCGACCATCATTTTTATTAAACCACTGAAATCAACTTCAGGAATCCATCCAAGTATATTGCGTGCTTTTGAGCTATCTCCAATAAGAAGATCGACTTCTGCGGGACGAATCAATTTTTCATCTATCTTTACA
>JAKAGC010000417.1 GCA_021817755.1 Acidobacteriota bacterium
ATAAAATGAAAGAGCTTCTTTATAACTTCCTTCTGATTCAAATGTTTCAGCGAGTCCGCGTAATGCTTTTACTTCTTCATTTTTGGTTCCAATTTTTTCAGCGATGGTAAATGCCTTTTGAAATTGTTCCTGTGCTTGAGAGTATTCTTTTAGAGCAATGTATGAAAATCCCTTATTGGAACATGTGTATGAAATCCCTCTAAGATCTTTTAGTACTTCCTTATATTTCAATGATTCATTATAGAATTCAAGTGCTTTTGAATGCTGGTTTAAGGCCGCATATACTTCTCCGATATTGTTTGTTGTATTGGACATATAATGCCGGTTGTCCAACTTCCGATTCAATTCCGCAGCTTTTTTTAAATATATAATCGATTCATCATATCTTCCGAGATATTTTAAGGTGAGACCGATATTATTATTGGCTTTAGCCTGCCCGATAAGATCCCCCTTTTTTTCATGATATGCAAGTACTTCACGGAATATTTCTAATCCTTTCTCATATTCTTTTGTTTCCCAATAAATGACTCCTATGATATTCTTTGCTTCAATTTCCTCATCTGAAAATCCGAATTTCTCACTCATTACAAGAGTACTGTATCCATATTCAAGAGCTTGGGGGAAGTCTCCCAACTTCCAATACAACCTGGACATACGAAACGTATAGGCTATTAAGTTTTTATTGTCATTGGTATCCAGATAAATCTTATACGCCCGATTATAGTAATCTTTAGATTTGATATAATTTCCAAGAAACCACTCAATATATCCGATATTCATATAGGCATCGGCAACCCCTTTCCGGTCTTTTCCTTTTAAAGCAAGAAGCAAACTTCTATTCGCATATTCTCTGGCAGATTTATAATCGCCTTGCATCGAAAAACAATAACTCATATTTGATAATAATCGAATTTCGCGAAACTCACCTTTTAATTTCAATTCTGAAATTAATTGAAGCGCTTGTTTTCCATAGAAAAGAGCTTTGATAGGAATATTATCTTTATAATTTTCTACAAGTTGTTCTAAAACGTCTAACTGTTTCTCCCCGGAAACGATCCCCAATTTTTTTTCAAGTTCCACTACATCCGAGCAGAAAGCCGTACCTGTAATAAACAGTAGTGCTATGACAAAAACTAAACCCGGTAGTATTTTTATCATTCGTGTAGTCATTTTAATTCTTCTAGTTAATCATATTATAATTTGATTCAGTGGTCAAGCCCATTTCAATGATGAATCAATAAAAAAAAGCTTGAAAATCATTTCTTTTTTTTTTAAAATTGAACTAGCTATTAATATAACTATAAAAAAATAACATTATTAAAGATTACTTTGGAGTGAATAATGACAAAAGCCGAAAATTATTGTTTTGAAGGCAAAGCCCGCAAAGATAGCCAGCGGACAAGAGAAGCTTCCGAAAATGCATTAAATGTTTTCGCCGGAAGATTACAATTGGGACAGCCAAACCAATTCAATTCTACTGAAAAGGAACTTCTTCTGGATTATATGATCCATTGCGCATTAAATATTGATTGGTATGAAAACCGTATAAAAAAAGAGAAGCGGTTACGCTTCCTATTCACTGCTATAACGCTTTTTCTACTGGCATTATTACCGATTATTTTGTTTTTTGTTTCCGCTAAAATCAAAGCCAATGCCGAAGTAGTTACCGCACAGATTACAACTGCTTTAACAGGATTTCTTGCCGTTCATAAAGCTCTTTCGTCATGGTTGGAGAAACGAAAAGTCATGGGTCTTTTCTGGAGTGCTTCATCGGAATTGAAAGAAAACCTCTATTCAATCGAAAGCAAATGGAAAGGAAAAGCGCGGGAAAAAGGAAGATTAAAAGAAGAATTTATGGCGGATATCCAGCAAGGAGTTACTCTGGCTACTGCTGTGGTAAAAAAAGAACAAAAGGAATTCTTCGAAACCAATTATGCACTACCGTCAACCGACTTTGCCCAATTGGTGAAAGACAGTTCTGCTGCTGCTAAAGACATGAGTAAAATACTTATCCCCACATCTTTGCAGGAAAAAGGTGAAAAAGAAAAACAGGTTTCAATTAAAGATCAAGCTATTAAGAAGATTGAATCGAGTATTGAGCAAGTGAAAGAATTAATGGTAAAATGCAAAACAGTAATATCCGACTCCACTGATAGTACTGAAAAAGCAACTGCTTCGGAACGATTAAAATCTTTAACAACTAAATTGGCTAGCCTTGAAGATCAACTGGTGGATGCACGAGCAGAACGCTCGATTATGTGATTTTTTTTTACGATTAATAAAAACGAATATTCTCTTTATGCATACGTATCGACTAATGTACCAGGAGTATTCTGGAAATAATCCAATACATAGTTCAATTGTTTGAAATCCTCATAAAAACTCTTCTTCATTTCAGACGCATTTATCTGGTTATCACGGTTAGTATCGAGATTTTTAAAAATCGATTCGTTTATTCCTGATTCTTCAAGAGTTAATGATCCGCTCGTATCCGTATCTTTCGTCGAAACAAATTCATCTATCTTCGAATTAAGAAAATTGACAATAGCTGCTTTTTCCCCGGGACCTTTTGGAGTAAACGTATTTTCCAATATACTGTATATGTTCATTGCGTGTTGAGAGGAAGGAGAATCCTGGAGATATTCATCTTTTAATTTATTCGCTGTGGTATCCAAACCGGTTTTTTTTACAAACCGATCGAAAACCTGGTAAAGCGTTGAACCGATTACACTCTTTTCAGCGAAAGGAGAGAACCCTGCTTTTTCCAATAATTGAACGGAACCGAGATAGTCTGAGGCGTAAGAACCCTTAATAGGCACATTGCTGTCAAATTGATTGGACAGATATCCCGTTATTGCATTCATTCGAAACCTATTGCCTCTTAGTTATAATATAAAATTAATTATTTTTCAACTATTCATTAAAGTTTTTTTGAAATTCACCGAAACATCAAAGCCAAAACCTTTTCTTTATTAAACCAGTATAATAACAATTAATTAGATTTCGATCGAGTAAAAAAATTAGGAGTTGCTATGAGACGCGGAGTCTTGATCCTCATCCTGGTTGCAGTAATCATGTTCTTGATTATGGTCTTTTCAATCGGGTACGTTTATTTACAATTTAATTCTGAACCTTATGTCCCGGAGAACTCATACCTTAAAATAAATTTCTCGGGTCCTATCGTAGATAATGATTCATCTGTAATCCCACAAACGCTTTCCATTCGGAACCTGTGGTATCATATTCGAAGAGCTTCGGTCGATGACCGGATTAAAGGAATTATTTTACGAATTTCTTCTGTTGATACAGGGTTAGCTTCAGTTGAAGATATAGGAAGAATACTCAATGATTTCAAGAAGAGTGGTAAAAAAGTTTATGCGTTTATAGAAGAAGGAGGGATTCAAGAATATTACCTTGCTTCATTTGCAGATAAAGTTTACCTCTTTAAAGGTGGTAGCCTTCTCCTTAATGGTCTTGCTTCAGAAGCCGTTTTTATCAAAAAGTCCTTTTCCAAAATAGGTGTTCAAGCAGATTTCATTCATGTTGGAGAGTATAAAACCGGCAGCAATATTTTCACCGAAGAATCGATGACACCTGCTCATAAAGAATCACTTGAAAAACTCATCGATGATATGTTCAATTCAACCCTGGATAGTATTGCAAGGAATAGGAAACTCCCTATTGATAAAGTAAAAGACGTTTTTATGGCAGCACCTTACTCGCGGCAGGCATACCTCGATGCAAAACTAATCGATGGGATTTTATATGAAGATGAAATATTGAAAGAAACCACAAAAAAATATGAAACCATTCCTTTCGACTCTTATATAGAAACATCCTCTCCAACTCCTTTCGAAGGTGATGACCGGATAGCTGTGATATTTGCATCGGGTGAAATTCATTCGGGGCAAAGTAGCGGTAAAACCCTTTTCGGAGCTCCTGTTCTGGGCTCAGATACCCTGGCGGAGCAACTACGCGCAGTAAGAAAAAATCCCTCTGTTAAAGCTGTAGTACTTCGTATCAATTCTCCGGGCGGTTCTGCTAGCGCTTCTGATATCATCCGAAGAGAAGTAGAGCTGACGACTAAATCAAAACCTGTCATAATTTCTATGTCAGACCTCGCTGCCTCCGGTGGATACTGGGTATCTACTTCCTCTACAAAAGTTGTTGCACTTCCTCAAACTATTACTGGCTCCATCGGTGTATTGGGAGGAAAATTTGTTCTTAAAGATCTTTATGATAAAATCGGACTGACAAAAGAACTGGTTAAGACAACTCCAAAAGCGGATATGTTTTCTGATTATCGTCTCTTCAACCCTGAAGAAAGAAAAATGATGGAAGATATGATGAAAACATTTTATAAAGAATTTATAGATATCGTTTCCCATAGTAGAAAAATGAAACCTGAAGAAGTGGAAAAAATTGCAAAAGGAAGAGTTTGGGCAGCTTCAACAGCCAAAACGCTAAATTTAGTGGATGAAATCGGCGGTATAGATGATGCACTGGCTCTGGCTCAAAAATATGCAGGATTCAGTCCCACTAAGCAATTTGGCATCATTGTATATCCCCGGAAAAAATCCTTTATAGATATGGTAATGGAATTGGCAGGAATGAAAGCTCAAGTAACTAACCCGGTTGCTACAATTGAGGCACAGGTGGATTTATATAAAAAATTTTTTCCTGCTTACCTTCTGCCTTTTGAAATTTCCATCAGATGATACTATTATTATAAGGGTGAAATCCGGTTTCATTCAAAGCGGCTATTTTTCCTAATTTCCT
>JAKAGC010000418.1 GCA_021817755.1 Acidobacteriota bacterium
CGTGAAAATGCTTTGAAATTTATTAGGGAAGAACTAATTAAATCAGCTTTGGTTTGGAAAGAAAATAATGATTGCCAACGGCTGGGCTATTTTGAGAAATTAATGGAAGAATTGGATGGAGTTTATTCTATAGAACGTTAACAATCCCCAGGAGACCCTTTTGTAAAAGGGTCCTCCTGGACCTCCCCAAAACATTTGTTAATGGCTCGGCTTTTAATGATAAGGGGGCTTTTGGGTAAACGATTTCTTGAAATCTTCAATATTGGTCCAAGTTCCAAGATCATGATATGATTGAATGAGAACAAGGGCAGGGGGATAAAAGGGTTGATCTTCTAAAGATATGGGTTGGTGTTTAACAGAAGCAATAAGGAAACGATAGAGTGATTCTGCATACTCTTTCCTGAATCCATAGCACCCCCAAAAACCGTTAAAGTCCTCAACATTGTGAGAGGGCTTATCTTGAAAACGGGTTATAATATTGTTTTCGATTCGGAGGGCACCGAGAGATTTGAGACGTTGGGGATTGGTGCAGGGAATGCATCCGAAAACAACGGGATGGTTTTGAAGTGCATTAATCATTGAAAGAATTAATGTTTCTTGGTGTGGAGATTGAGTAAAAGGAGCGGATGGATGGGTGTTGAGGCCTATAAAAGAATCGGGCAGGAGAACGATATTATAGAGTGAGAAGGTTTCTTGAGCAGAAAACACAGACCCAGGCCATTCCTGGTAATTTTCATTGAACATGACTTCTTTGTGGGTTATACGGGGAAGCCTGGATTGAACGTAATGAGAGATTTCTTTTTTCCATGGGCGTGTAACAACAGTCAGGGTTATATTAGAAATGGTATCTTCTGCTTGGGTGCGGATGTATTGGAGGATATGATCAAGAGAATAATCGATTAAATGGGTGCCTGGAAAAATTTCAAAGAGTTCTTTTGGGGTTTCTAATCCGAGCCGGGAGCCCTGGCCTGCGCAGGGCAAAATGATTGTAACTTGTGACTGATTCATTTTTAAAATTTGATTTTTATATTGCTAAGCTATGGGAGCGAAAAAAGATAATATTATATCATACTCTATTTGATCAACAAATTACTTCAATTAGGAAGTTCTCAGTAAGATAATTGGACATGAGCAAGGGACTGAATTCTATGTTAATCACCTACCTTTTTTATTTTAGTTATATAAATATTTAAAAGGGCAGGTTTTCAGGAAATGGAATGGGAATACCTACCCTTTTGGTTAAAGTTTATTTCAATTCATGGGTTCAATTTTTATATTGACAAATTGTTTTTTGTCGCCTTTTACAGAATTCTTTTGGATAAAAACAAATTTATAAGTTCCGATGAAACCTGGTCCGGGTTGCCAGTAAAAGAGACCTTTGGAATCGAATGTGGAGCCTACAGGGAGTCCATAGAGCCTGTCACCAACAATTAAATATCCGGTAAAACTATCTTTGGTGGTACCTTGATTTATTTTGTTTCTGAGATCAATAACTACCCTATCCAATTCCTTAAGCTGGATTTGAAGGGTATTGTCATTTTGGGGGTAAATGGTAAGGGATTGTTTTTTATTATTAAAACCAGTTTTAACCTTTATGGGACTCTTTTGGTTAGGGATGTGGGATAATTTTTGGTTTGGAATCGAACAAGAGGGAGGAAGATTCTCTTCATTTGAAAGAGTTTTGGAAGCAGCAGTAGAAGAAGAATTGAGAATAGAAAAAAACCTGCTTCCTATACCTCCGGTATTTCCGGCATTATCAGTGGCAACCCAATAAATGGAATGGACACCATTGGGATATTGGTTTGTATCGATATAATAATACCCAACTGCGCCAGTACTATTAAGGTATTCGGGATAGAGGGTTGCAATATCGACTCTGAAATTATTATAAGTGGGATGTCCAATAGGAATTCCATCGATAAAAACTTGAATGGTGGAACCATCAATGGGAATGATATTGGGAGGTGGAGTAATAGCCCATCCGAAATTCACAAATGAACTACCAGAAATAGTACCACCTTGTAAAGGAGTATCGATATATCCAAACGGATTGATTGCATGCGCATTATCGAGAGTAATAGTTTTGGTTCCGAGTGAGGTTTGATTTCCTTCTTTATCAGAGGCAATAACCTGGATGGAAAATACTCCATTTCCTCTATCTGGGAAAGAAGTAGTAAGCATCATATATCCCCATCCGGCTTTATACGAATTTGGGTATGATGGGAACGTCTCTTGTACGTCGGGTCTGGCACCTTCAACAAAATTTCCATCTCCGATATAAACAAGTGCTGCCCCATCTTGACGATAAATTTTTACATTTGCGATTTCAATATCATCCAATGCCCATCCTGTAACAGGGACACTGCTGCATAATGTTGCTCCCTGAGTGGGAGTGTCGAAACTTCCGAAAGGAACACTTGAAATTCCGGTAGGATAAACATTAAATGTAACGTTTATGGTCTGGGGAGAATTTATTGCGGATGGATCTGTAACAGAAATCACTCCGTTGTAAGTCCCGGGTGTAAGTCCGGAGGTCTTCACGGATACAATAACCTCACCCGAACCTGTACCGGATTCAGGGGTGCATGTCAACCAGCTAGCATCACTATCCACTGTCCAGTTTAAAGGGAAATCTCCGGTTTTGGTAATAAGAAATGACTGATTGCTAGAAACAACCCCCGACTCATTGGCGCCAAAAGTTAATGAAGATCTATTGAGTATAATATTATTTGGAATACCGTAATAAGCAGTTGCGGTATGGCTTTTATCCATAATGACATGAATTGAAAGATCGAAATAATTTGTACCATCTGCATTCCATTTATAAAAATTCTTCCCTCCGAATGTTGAAGGTGCTACGAGTACAACATCATCGTTATAGATATAATTCCTGGTAAATGGGGTTAAACCATAAGCATAATGATAGAAATCGCCGGGATAAACGGTAATGGGTACACCGGAAGAGGGAGAAGATTTAACATATAATGTCTTGGATGGGAGCCCGGGATAAGCATATTTAAGGATAAATGCATCTTCACTTCCAGAATTTGTACTCTGAAATGAATTTTTTACTGGTAAATCGGTACTCTGGGTTACTCCTCCGATGAAAAAATTTTGATTTGAATCGTATTTTATATTTCTTCCATAATCATTACCTGTACCTCCGAAATAAGATGAGTATAATAATCTATAATCGCTTAAAGAAAAAATACTAATTATGGTATCGAATCCACCGGCATTAACAGCTTGAAGCGGATTCAATACCGGAAAATCGGTACTATTTGAGGACCCTGTTACAATCAAGTAACTATCTTCCAGAATATCGATATCTCCTTGATAATCTTTACCGGAACCACCTAAAAAAGTAGAAAATTCGAGAACATTTCCAGTTGGAGGAATTTTACAGATGAAAAAATCCTGGTCTCCCTGGAGTACGGCCTGGTATTCATATTCTAAAGGAAAACCGTTCTGATTATCGGTAAACCCAAGGATATAAAGAGAACCAGTAGAATCAAGGGCAGCGCCGGAGGTATATTCTGTACCCATTCCACCGATATATGAGGAGTATTTGAGTAATAAACCACTCTGAGAAAACTTAGTAACAAATGTGTCGTACAATCCACCTCCGAATTGAGTTTGAATAGGGTTTACCAGAGGTAAATCAGTACTGTTTGTTCGTCCGTAAGCATAGAAAAAACCGGAATCATCTACAACAACTCTTGCAATAAGATCTTCTCCATTACCTCCGAAAAAAGTTGAATAATCAATATGGGATAGATCTGTATACATAATAGTTATAAACCCTGTATAAGCACCGTTTATGGTATTTTGATACCATCTTTTAAGTGGAAAATTGGAGCTGTAAGTAAATCCGCTTATTATAATCGTTTCGGAGTCGTACATGGCAATATCAAGAATGCGATCTTCATCCCAACCTCCGAGAAAACGGCCCTGTATAAAGTGACCATCGGTATCAAACCGTGCAATAAATCCATCGGATTCACCTCCTGGAGCTTCATTAATTGCGGGCAATTCAGAGCTGATGGTATCTCCTGCAATAAAAACATCTCCTGTGGGTGAAAGAGTAATGGCATTGAAAAACTCTCCCTGAGAACCACCGAAATAAGTGGAAAATAATAAATCTGTGCCGGTGGCATTCAGTTTTGTTAAAAATACACTTGGATTACCGCTCCTGGTACCCTGATAGGGGTTTTTAACAGGAAAATCATCACTGAAAGTATATCCGACGATATAGACCTGCCCGGAATTGTCTACTGCAATCCTTGGATATTGTTCATTATTGCTTCCCCCAAGGTAAGTGGCGTATTCAAGATCGATTAGCGGATCAACTACAAGTGTATAATCTTTACTGTATGGATTGACTTTAAAACCATATGTGTTTTCTCCTCTTAAGTCAAAATCTGCCTTAAAAGAGACTTTATTGGAGGAAATCTCCTGGTAGCAAATTGGTTTTTTATGCTTTAATGTACAAAATTCAGTATCTATAGAAAGATTGCCCTGTGAGTCAATTGTAGTATTTTTTACATTGTCGTATCTAAAGAGAATATCATGGGGATTACCTCCTTTTTTTATGATCCAGTCATACTCAATACGGCTTTGAGTCCCATAAATTTTTAGATCGATATTATTATATATATCTTTTATTAGTACACCTTTGTATGTTTCAATATCGTTTACCCATTTTGATTTATCCTTTCCTTTGTAATAATTGACATGGTGTTTGGACATTTCGAGTG
>JAKAGC010000419.1 GCA_021817755.1 Acidobacteriota bacterium
GTATTTGAAACCTGTTATGGCATTAATGAAACATAAATTGATCAAAGGAATGGCTCATATTACGGGTGGAGGTTTTATCGATAATATTCCCCGTGTTCTTCCTGATGATCTTGGTGTCAGAATTGAGAAAGTATGGCCCGTACCACCCATTTTCGATTTCCTCTGTGAGAAAGGAGAGGTTAGCGAATTGGAACGGTATAAAGTTTTTAACATGGGTATCGGGATGGTATTGATTATCGATAAAAATAGCCTGTCAAATGTGGAGACTATTCTCGCCGAAATGAACGAAACCTGCTATCTGATGGGACAAACAACGGATATTAAAAACGGTGTTAGGGTGGTAGTAAAATAATCTCAAGTACCTAAAAAAGAGATAAAATACTCCTTTTCTTTCTAAACAAAAATAATCGGCACTATTTTATATTTAAAATTCCGTGGTTAATTCCGTTTGAAAATTCCAAGGATACGTTTAATTAAAGAAGGTTTCGAATTATTAGCAGCCTCTTTCTCAACAGTTTTGGATTTTGTTTCCGGAGTTTTGGAGTTACCATTTACTGTGAAATTATCCCCATATTTTTTCTTGTAGTATTCCAAGCGATCTTCCAGGGATTTTGATTTCTGCTTGTCGTTATCCGGTTTTCCGGTTTGTTTACGATCATATGAGCGTTGTTTGTCGAATTTGCCTTTTGGAGAAAAGTTCTTTTCTTTTTTTGGAGAGGAAGCAGGAGTACGTTTAGCAGCATTTTGTTTATCTTTCCGGGGTTCCCGGTCCATGGTGCGATTTTTATCATGCTGCGAATCTTTAGGTTTTTCAATGTGTTTTTCTGTGAGTTTGTCGCTCCGCTTTTCGTAGCGTTTTGCGCCTGATTTTGCGCTTGGTCTTTCATTGTTTCTGGTTTTGTTTTTTTCGTCGTTTCTCTTTTCGTTTCTTCTTTCACGTGGGTGTGAAGTCGGTTTTCGTTTTTCAGGTTTTTCCATGTTAATTCCTTCTGCTTTATCTTCATGGAAGAGGGCATCTTCCAGGTCAGCGACAGGGATTTTCATCCCGATGAATGATTCGATAGCATCCAGGCTGTAGACGAAGTTTTCGCAGACCAGAGAAATAGCTTTTCCGGATTTTCCTGCGCGAGCCGTTCGCCCGATGCGGTGAACGTAACTTTCCGGATCTTGGGGGAGATCGTAATTGATAATTAATTCGAGGTCTTCAATATGTAGGCCTCGTGCAGCAACATCTGTCGCCACCAAAATCGGGAGTTTTCCATCTTTAAAACTGTCGATGACTCTCAAGCGTTTTGTTTGTGGGAGGTCTCCACTGATATACTGGGCTTTATATCCGTTATGTTCAAGTTTTCTGGCCACCATGGAAGCAGTATGCTTCATATTGGTAAAAATCAAGACATTTTTCGGATTTTCTTTTTTCAATACGCCTAACATAAGGCTGATTTTTTCTTTTTCCGACACATGGTAAAGTTTTTGTGTTACTCGTTCCACGGTCATCTGCTCCGGCATAATTTCGATCATTGCCGGATTTTTCATGTATTCGCGCGTTATTGCTTTGGTACGTGCATCCATCGTGGCGCTGAATAGCATGGTGAGGCGTTTAATTCTACGGGGCATGCTGTCCACGATTTTTCGTATATCGGGTAAGAATCCCATATCGAATAATCGGTCTGCTTCGTCTATTACCAGTATTCCCACATTGGAGAAATCAATTTTCTTCTTTTGGTGGAAATCGATTAACCTTCCTGGGGTACCGATAATTATATCCACGCCTAATTCCAGGAGTTTTTCCTGGACGTCATATCCGACGCCACCGTAAAAACATCCTACTTTAAAATTGAGGTATTTACCCAATAACTGAGCATCATTATCGATCTGAACCGCTAATTCGCGAGTCGGTGTGATAATCAATGCTTTTTTTCGTTTTTTCTGGTTTTTTTCATCCAGGAAGAGCTGGAAAATTGTTACAAGGAATGCGGCTGTTTTTCCTGTTCCTGTTTGTGATTGTACATACGCATCTCGTCCCAATAAAGTGTGTACCAGCGTTTCTTCCTGAACTGGCATCAGCGTTATAAAACCGGTATCTGTTATCCCCTTGAGTAAATCTTCATGTAAATTCAATTCTGTAAAGTTCATTCATACTGTTCCTATTCAAGTTCATATTCATGTATCCGCGTTCAACCGGCATGGGGACTCGTTTTAGAGAACCTCATACCATGTGTGGTATTATAACGATACAAATATAATACGTCATTATAATCAAATTGCAACGTAAAGGCAAGAAAAAACCGGTTTATCCCAAAATTTTTGCGTTAATTCTTTGTTTTTTTTGATGGTATTCTCTCGCAATAGTGTTGACCGATCAATGGAACAAGAAGTAGAATTTATATATATTAACACAAATAATTTATTCGTACCTCAATGCTTCGATAGGATCCATTCTTGCCGCTTTATAAGCCGGAGATGTCCCAAATACTACGCCAACCAGAACACACAATCCGATTCCTGTAATTACCAGATCGACTGGAATAATTGGGGCGCTTTTTAACATTGTTCCCGCCCATGTCCCGGCGGCCCATCCCAATACAATTCCGATAATCCCTCCAAATTGACATAGAGTAATGGCTTCAATTAAAAATTGGAAGAGTATATCTCTTCGTTTGGCTCCGATGGCTTTGCGAATTCCGATTTCCCGTGTCCGTTCCGTTACAGATACCAGCATGATATTCATAATACCGATTCCTGCTGCCACCAATGCGATCAGCGCAATAACAATGGAACCTAACCTGACATATTTGGTTATATCATTAATCTGAGCCATAACCGAATCGCTGGTTAGAATTTCAAAATCATTTTCATCACCCACCGGTACTTTGCGAATGGCACGCAAGATTCCAATGGTGGAGTCCAGGGTGGCATTATAGCTTTGAGGTCCATAGGCCATTACATTTATATTGAGACTGCGCATTCGTTTTCCGAATTGATTTTGGATAACGGTTATCGGCGCAGCAATAAAATTATCCCTGCTTTGTCCGAATATCTGTCCTCTTTCCGCAAATACCCCTATTACTTTTAGACGGAGGTTATTAACACGGATTTCCTGGTTAATCGGATCGACTCGTTTAAATAATTTTTTAACCAGGTCTGCACCCAGGATGCAAACATGGTTGGAATGATCCAGATCAGATTGATTAATGGCACGCCCTGATTCTACTGAAAGTTGGAGAGTCTGAAAGGATTCGGGTGTAAGTCCTTGTATCAGAATATTGGGATTGGTTGTATACCATTGGGATTTTACCCTAACACCTAATTGATAAAGTTCGGCGCTTACATATTGTGCTTCTCTAAGGGAATCCCGGAGTTTATAGTATTGATCGATTGTGATATTTTTTCTATTCCAGATTTTGTCACTGATACGTCCCATTTGAATTGCCGGGAATTTCTGGACCTGGAAGGTATTGCTTCCCAGGAATGAAAGACCGGTTTCAACGGTATTCTGGAGCATCGAAATTACCGTACTTACTGAGATAATTGAGAAAATTCCGATAACGATCCCCAGGACCGTAAGAGATGAACGTAATTTATTGGCACGGAGAGAATCGAAAGCAACCTGCACGGTTTCCTGGATTTTCATTATTCATACCTCAATGCTTCAACTGGGTCCATCTTAGCAGCAGAACGCGCCGGAATGAAACCCGATATTATCCCGGTCAACAATGAAATTATGATGGCCAGGATGATTGTATCCAATTGGATTGTGGTAGGTAAAAAGCGATTTATCAAACGGCTGGACAGGATAGCAATTAATAGACCGATCAAACCTCCGATTAAACAGATTAAAGAAGCTTCGGCCAGGAATTGAGTTAATATAGTACGCCCTTTCGCTCCTATCGCTTTCCTTATCCCGATTTCACGAGTACGCTCTTTTACTGAAACAAACATGATATTCATGATTCCGATGGCTCCCACCAGAAGAGATAAACCCGTGATAAAGAGTCCCACCAATTTGATGACTCCGACCACTTTATTGTATTCTTGCATCAATCCTTCTTGTTGGTTGATAGAAAAATCATCTTCCTGGTTGTAACGTAACCCGCGAATGCGGCGCATAATGTCCTGCGATTCTTCCACTGTTTCTTTTACCATATCCGTACCGGCAGCCCTTACAACAATGGTTATACTCTGTTCATCGTATCCGAAGTACTTCCTGGCTGTTTCAATAGGGATGTAGGCTTGCTTATCCGGGTTGAAATTTCCCAGCATTGTACTCCCTTGCTTCTTTAAAACACCGATTACTTTGAATTTGATCGAGTTAATTTGAAGACTCTGGCCGATGGGGTTAATTTTTTTAAAGAGGTTTTCGGCTACATCACTGCCGATTACTGCCACATTACGAGTTCCACTGCTTTCTACATCCGAAAGGAAACGACCTTGCGAAAACTCAAAATTGGTTGTTTTCAAGTATTCGGCAGTCGTACCGGTGATCAGTGAATTTTCGATATAGTGACCCTGGTACTGTATTTTGGCGCCTGTTAAAATTGTCGGTGCCACAGCAATCGGTTTTTTAGCCATCTCTTTGAACCGATCGAAATCATGCATTTTAAGACTTCGACGGTTCCTGACTTTCCACCATTCGTGCTCAGTGAACCAGGCCCATTTATCAATATAGAGATTATCTGCTCCCAGAGCACCGATTCCATTTTTAAATGCTTTATCTACACCATTAATGGCTGTGGACATCAAAGAAACTGACC
>JAKAGC010000420.1 GCA_021817755.1 Acidobacteriota bacterium
CTCTGAAATCCGTACTCCTATGGCTATAGCTGTTATTGGAGGTTTGGTCCTCTCTACCGTTTTAAGCTTAATCGTTGTTCCAGCATTCTATGTTACTGCCGACCGTGCCTCCATATGGGTGAAAACACATATTAGAAGAAAACACTGATTTAAATAATTTTCATTTTCAATAATATTAGGGACGGTTTTAAAACCGTCCCTTTTTTTTGCCATTAGTGCTTTAAAGTAGGAGTAAATTAAGGAATTCCTCTAAAAAGACTTGACAAAACAATCATTTACTTCTATATTTAAAGGACCGTTATAAATATACGGCCTCATTAAAATCAAAACACGTAAAAAGGAGGGAAGCTGTGCCATCCCCTGAAAATAAATGTGGCGTCCTAAGAAAATATAAAAATAAAGCCGTTTTAATGGACCCCGAAAACTTTGTTGATCCCAATGATCACGAAATTCTTGTACCAATGCCCTTCATTCAAAAATATAAACTTGTAGAAGGTGCTACTGTATGTGGAACTGTAAAAAAAGCAGGTAAAAACGAAATACTCGAAACCATAAATACAATTTGTGGACTAACTCCCGATGCATTTCAAAAACGAGTTCCCTACACACGTTTGACCGCTATCCCACCCGATCAGCGTTTTAAATTATCCATTACAGGGGATATGTCTATGCGTATCGTTGATCTCATTGCCCCTATTGCTAAAGGTACCAGAGGCCTTATTGTCTCTCCTCCCCGTGCTGGAAAAACAATGATACTCGAACAAATTGCTCACGCTATCCACACATTTGATCCCAATACACGAATTATCGCTTTACTTATTGACGAACGCCCCGAAGAAGTAACCCAGTTTCGTAGAAATGTCAAAGCAGAAGTTCTTGCCAGTTCCAATGATCGTGACACAAAACAACATATAGCATTGACTGAATTTGTTATGGCTCATGTCATCGCAGAACTTGAAAGTGGCAAAGATGTCGTCGTTTTGGTCGACAGCCTTACCCGTATGGCCAGGGCATTCAATCTCGCTAAAAGTCCCCAACATACCAAAGGCCGTATTATGTCCGGTGGAATCCAGGCAGGAGCTCTTGAAATACCCCGCCGTTTCTTCGGTATGGCTAGAAATGTCGAAAACGGAGGATCAGTCACTATTATTGCTACAGTTCTTGTAGATACCGGTTCAAGAATGGATCAACTCATATTCGAGGAATTCAAAGGAACCGGAAATAATGAAATTATTCTCGATCGAAAAATCGCAGAAGCACGTATTTTCCCTGCTATTAATATCCCTTCCAGTGGGACACGTAAAGAAGAACTTCTCTTTCCTCCCAATCAATTAAAACAAATTGTAAGACTGCGAAGAGCTTTATCTAAGATTAGTCAACCAAAAGAAGGAATGGAACTCCTTTTAAAATTTTTAAATAAATACCCCACCAATGATGATTTTTTAAATGAGGAACCTTCCCCTCAGTCTTGACCCAAAGACCCTTTTAAAACCTCAAGCATCTGTTCATGGATGATTCCATTTGATGCCAGACATTCTTTCATAAACGGATCAAAGGCATTACCGGAAAAATCGGTTACCTGCCCTCCAGCTTCCAAAACCATCAGGAATGCAGCCGCCGTATCCCATGGGTACAATTTCGGTTCCCAGAAACCATCAAAGCGCCCCGCAGCAGTAAAGCACAAATCGATTGCTGCTGAGCCCATTCGCCTTATGTCCTGGCATTTTAAGATAAATGTATTAAAATTCTTTACATTGTTATCCGAAGAATGACGCCTGTCATATGGAAAACCCGTCGCAAGCAAACACCTTACCATATTAGCTTCTTTTGAAACCCATATCCTCTTATTATTAAGATATGCCCCTTCACCTCGAATGGCATGATACATTTCATCCAGCATCGGAATATAAACCACTCCTACTCGTATTACACCTTCCATACGAAAGGCAATACTCACTGAAAAAAAAGGAATCGAATGAGCGATATTGGTTGTCCCATCTATTGGATCGATTAGCCATAATGAATTCTCATCTTTTTCTATGTTTAAATTCTCTTGTTTCAGGATTGAATGATTCGGAAACTTATTTTTAATAATACTGTATATAATCCTCTGACTCTCCACATCTTTTTGCGTTACCAGATTGACATCCCCTTTGAACTCAATTTCAGGGCGTTTTTCAAAAGATTCGCGAAGGTATTTCCCGGCTTCATATGCTGCTTCTTTTGCAGTTAATAATATATCGTTATCATTCATCCCATTACTCCGTAATTGTTTCATATCAATTCCAATTTAATCCAATTTGTAACTTTTCAGGTTAATATAAAAGGAGAGTACCGAAAAAGAGATAATTATTAATACAATTAAAATATCGACAAATCGTACCGGGTGATCCACTTTTCCCAGTAATCCAACCTGAACCAGGAATAAAAATACATAGGCGACTATCATAATCAAAAACAAGATCATTAATGCCATAGTGTATTTACGATATCCAAAATAGATATTGAATCCGAAAATGATAAACATCGCTGGGATTAATCCGATAAAAAATGTTGTGATAGCCCATTCCCAACCTCTAGAGCCAGTACCATGAAATATTAAATAAGAAACCGGAACCCCTACAAAAAATACGAAAGCTGAACTGTAGAGTGGAATTTTTAATCTCCAACCCTCTACTTTATCTTTCGCTGCCAAATATGCAAAAACACCTATCACAGCCAGTACATAGACAAGTAAAAAATAACGTCTGCGATCAGCATCCAGATACGCATCCAGGAAAGGAACACGCCTGACATAAATATATATGGCACACAACAAAATACTAAAAATAATCCCCGACAACCCTGCATAATGTCTCAATTTCTTTTCATCCACAATAGGCCTCCTCTGTTTCTTTCCAGGTTATTACCCTAAAATCCGATCGTCTCTTGTTTGAATATAGTAGTAGTCTCCCATTTCGGCCATGGAACCATTGCCCGCTTGACGGTTTTGCAAAGCAGTTCATAATAGTATTTTACCTGACAAATAAAAAAAATTCAATAAGCAAATTTTCTCAATTAATCTAAATTATTCCCATCTTCCAATTCTAATTTCACCCCTTGCATTATCCTGCCGATTGTATTAATATATCGTCTTTAATGATGTTATTTTTTATACCCAAAACCCAAAAAAGGAGGTTATTGATTTATGATGGAGATAGAACAAATTCAGGTTGGACACATGGCTGTTTTTTGTTATCTCGTTTACTGCTCTCAAAAAAAAGAAGCACTACTCATCGACCCTGCCGGTGATGAAGAAATGCTTTTTGAAAAAATCAAACAGAAAGGTTTGACTCTAAAATATATTGTGAATACACACGGTCACGCAGATCATACTGGAGGGAATGCAAAAATGAAATCCCTGTCAGGTGCACTCATCCTTATGCATAAAACGGATGATCAGTTATTCAATTCTCCCCAGGGACATAGCATGGCCCGTCAATTGGGATTTTCTCCATCTCCTCCCGCTGATAAAACAATTGAGGATGGAGAAAAAATTGTTATTGGAGACATTTCCCTTCTGGTTATTCACACCCCAGGACACAGCCCCGGTGGTATTTGCCTTTTAGCTGATGGTAATCTTTTTACAGGTGATACTCTTTTTGTGGGTGGCGTAGGTAGAACCGATTTACCCGGTTCCAATCACCAACAGTTCATGAATTCCATCAAGCAAAAGTTACTCACACTCCCTGATGATACTAAAATTTGGCCCGGACACCATTATGGTCCCGTTCCATCTTCTACTATCGGAATGGAAAAAAAACTCAATCCCTGGCTTAGGGCATAATATAAAATCATTTTAGATCTAAAAAAAAGGGACACACATTATTCCATACCGTGTGTCCCTTCTAAATCGAACTATTTTAGTAGTTTTTAATTTCCTGTCATTATCGCCTTTACGTCATTTTCCACATTTTCTATTAACTTGATATTAAATTTTTCCACCAATACATTCAATACATTTGGTGAAACAAAAGCAGGTAACGTAGGTCCAAGACGAATTCCCTTCACTCCCAGGTACAGAAGCGCCAACAGAACAGCAACTGCTTTTTGTTCATACCAGGCAATGTCGAAAGAGATTGGTAATTCATTAATATCTGTTAAACCAAATACCTCTTTCAATTTTAATGCAATTACTGCCAGCGAATAGGAGTCATTACATTGTCCTGCATCCAGAACACGCGGTATACCACCAATATCGCCAAGTTTCAACTTATTATACCGGTATTTTGCACAACCCGCAGTTAAGATCACTGCATCCTCTGGAAGAGCTTCTGCCACTCTCGTAAAATAATCTCTTTCCTTATGACGTCCATCACAGCCGGCCATAACCACAAAGCGTTTAATCGCTCCTGATTTGATTGCTCCAACCACTTTATCCGCCAGTGCCAGTACTTGATTATGGGCGAACCCACCCACAATTTTCCCTGTTTCGATTTCTGTTGGTGGAGGACACGATTTCGCCAATTCCACTAATTTTGAAAAATCCTTCGGCTTCCCATCTTTTCTGTCAGGAATATGTTCGATTCCAGGATATCCAACGATTCCAGTTGTAAATATCCGGTTTTTATAAGAATCTTTTACCGGGATGATACAATTCGTCGTCATCAAGATAGGTCCATTAAATGTTTCGAATTCCTGCCCCTGCTTCCACCAAGCATTACCATAATTTCCAACAAAATGTTTATACTTCTTAAATGCCGGGTAATAATT
>JAKAGC010000421.1 GCA_021817755.1 Acidobacteriota bacterium
TTGAAGAAGATGCATGCAAATGGGATATCATGATTAAAGATACGGATGGGAATGAATTCTTTTGGAGAGGTATTGATCTTTGTGAAGTAGAGAAAATTACTCTCCATTATGAGAACGGAAAAGCCTGGGCAACCACCGAATAAACCTTAACTACTTCGATTATTATTGTTTATTTTTTATAAAATTCGACCTGCTGTGGAGTGAATGAATTATTTACTCCCGGCAGGTTTTTTAATTTCGAACCCCGTTATATTCTTAAATTAACCTGCTGTGTTAATACCTGGAATTCCGCAGGTAATGTATCTCCCATCTCTCCATCATATTCAATATTTACCTGTCCCTTACTTTCATCTACAGGGAATACTTTTATATTTCGTGCTCGTTTAACAATTACACGTGGGTGTGATGCGATCGTTCCTGTGTATAGCCGCCTTGAATCTTTTATAATTTGAAAACGCGACATATCACCCACCAGTACCAGATCGAACAATCCATCGTCCGGCTCTGCTCCCGGAGCGATTTGCATTCCTCCTCCGAAAATACGTCCATTTGCTACTGCGCCGATTAAAAATGAACCGCTAATCGTTTCTTTGTCATCTATAGTAATAGAGACCGGTTTGCTTTTGTATTTTCGAATTGTAGATAATAGCCCCGTATAATAAGAAAGTGCACCGTGCTTTCCTCCTTGCGTGGAATGCAGTGTTTTTACAACTTCGGCACCCAATCCGAAATCCGCTACATTAATGAAAAAACGTGAAAAAGGAGAAGCGCTTCCTCCCTCTTTACCAGGGATATTAAATGTTATTTTCCCTACATCGATTTTTCTGTTCCTTGAATTTTTTATTAATGCCACGGAACGTTTGAAATCTCCCGGTATCTTTAAATATCTGATAAAATCCGATCCTGTGCCTGATGGAACTATTCCAAGCGATGCATCCGGATTAATCACTTTTTCCGTTTGATCATGGAAATAACCGTTTGTAATCTCGTTTAATGTTCCGTCTCCACCCACCCCGATAATGATATCCGCTCCTTGTTGAAGCGAATCCCGTGCTATTTCTGTGGCTTGTTTCGGTTTTTCCGTGAAAATGGCTTTATATTCATTAAAATGGTGGCGGATAATTTCTTTGATTGTTTCCCATCGTTCGATGGTTTTTCCTCTTGCAGAAAACGGGTTGACGATAACGTGAACTTTATCCATATTCGTTGAGTATTAATCTCCTTCGATTGAATTCAATATCCCATACGTATAGAAAATTAAGAACTCTGAAGAACTTTATTAAAACCGGGAGACATGTTTATTTAGCATTCCCCGGTACTTCATAGAGGCTTGAGAGTGCACCGCACTCCTTAATCGATTACAATCACTTCTCCTACTGCATTTGATGGATAGGTGTCTGAAATCATCCGTTTTCCGTCTGCCGTCACATATTGATATATAGTCGTAGAAGATTTGATTTTTTTGGAAGCCGATTCCACAAATGGTTTACCCATATAAGCCATTACTCGTTTCACATATTCTCGGGTTTCCCGGTAAGGTGGAACTCCTCCATATTTTTTTACTGCTTCTTCTCCAGCATTATAGGCAGCCAGAGTTAACGGGATGTTATGATTATAACGTTCATACAAATATTTTAAGTGCTTTACACCCGCTTCCAGGTTTTGATCCGCATTAAAACGGTTGATAACACCATATATCATTGCTGTTGCCGGCATCAGTTGCATAATACCCACTGCCCCTTTATTAGAGATTGCGAAAGGATTGAAACCCGATTCTGCTCTTGCTACTGCAATGATTATCGATTCGTCCAGGTCATGCTTTCGAGCCAGTGATCGGATTTTATTTAGGTATTTTGAAGGAATTTTTCCTGATGAAAAAGAATATTCCGAAACATATGTAATATTCCCACTTCTGTAAACTCTTGTCTTAGAACCCGGTTTCGTACGCGGATTTTCATCCGTGAGAGTCACATTGCCATTCGAATCATGAATTACTTTGATTTCTCCCTTAATATAAACCGGACCTATTAACAAGACAAAACACAATACTAAACGAAGCAAGTTTTTTTTCTGCATTTTATTTTTAAACTAAGTATTTATTAATTATATCGTCTATAATCCCTTTTAGGTTAGAAAAATTTTCGATCAATTCCCCTCCGGCTTGTGCAAAATCCGGGCGACCTCCTCCACTTCCGTTTATTTTTCCTGCGATCTCTTTTGCGATAATTCCTGCATTTATCTTCGGTGTCAGCCTCTTTGCAACCGATACCACAAAGGCCCCTTTACCGTCCGTATTTGTCATAATGACACCGATTCCATCCGTTCTATTTTTTATTTCATCTGCTAAAGTGCTTAATTCTTTTCGGTCCATTCCTTCCATAAACGTCACTGTAAAATGAACACCGTTTACTGTCTGCCCATTCCCAATAATTTCATCCACACTTAGCTTTGAACTTTTTTCCTGTTTTATTGTTTGTTTAAGTTGTTTTTCTTTTTCTTTTAATTCAGTTTCAATCCCAGTCAGGAATTCCATTATTTTTTCTGCCGGTTGCTTGAAATGTGAAATAATTCCGATTAACGCTTCCAGGTGGTTCTGGATGTAATTGTACCCTGTTTCTCCTGCAACTGCTTCTATCCTACGAATTCCCGATGAAATCGAGGACTCTCCCGTAATTTTAAAGAATCCGATTTCTCCTGTTGATATTAGGTGAGTACCACCGCACAGCTCTTTTGAAAAATCCCCCATTGTCAACATCCGAACAACATCCGAGTATTTTTCTTCGAATATTGCCATTGCTCCACGTGCAATTGCATCTTCAAATTTTAATGTATCTGTTTGAATACTCAGGCTTGCTCTGACCTGTTCATTTACCAATGTTTCTACTCTCTGCAATTCCTCTTTTGAAAGCGATTTGAAATGTGTGAAATCAAAGCGTAATTTATCCGGACCTACATATGATCCTGCCTGCTTTACATGCAATCCCAGAACTTCCCGTAAAGCCGAATGCAATAAATGAGTTGAAGAATGATGAACCGCAATATTTTTTCTTCTCGAACTATCTACCCAAATCTCTGCTTCATCTCCACTGCGTAATACTCCTTTTTTAACCTGAACATTATGGAGATAAGCGCTTTCATTTCCTGCCGGAACTTTTCGTGTATCTGTTATATGAAAGAATGCATTATCGTTTTTACCCGTGCCCGTATCTCCAATCTGCCCCCCTGATTCTGCATAAAAGGGAGTCCGGTCGAACACCAATACACCTTCTTCATTCTCTTTAATTTCAGGGACTTCTTTTCCATCTTTGTATATTGCCATGATTGAAGCTGTTTCTTCCAGACTGGTGTATCCGGTGAATACGGAAGGATATTTTTCGATATTCTCGAGAGTACGTAACGATTTCTGCCGTGCTGCCTGGTTTGCTCTCGATTTCTCCCGCTGCTGCTCCAATTCTTCCTGGAAACCATTATAATCGATTTGAACATCTTTTTCTACTGCCAGGTCCCGTGCGAAATCCAGCGGGAAGCCATAAGTATCTGAAAGCTTAAAGAGTTCTTTTCCCGGAATTATGTGAAGATTATCTTCCGAAGCTTTCGCCAATAATTCCTCGAACCGTTTTAATCCATTCGAAAGCGTATTGTTAAACCGCTCTTCTTCCGCTAATATCACTTTAGAAATAAAATCCCGGTTGTATTCCAGTTCCGGGTAAAATTCTTTCATTAAATCGATTGCGCAACCACTTACTTTATATAAAAAATTAGAATTAAAACCCAGTGATTTTCCATGCTTTGCTGCACGTCTAAGAATTCTTCGAAGTACATAACCTCTACCATCATTTGAAGGAAGTACTCCATCTGAAATCAGGAAAGATAATGCCCGGATGTGATCTGCCACCACATTCAACGGGAACCTATTTTCCGGTGCATCCGGGTTCACTCCTGCCATTTCCGCAGTAAATTCGATAATCGGACGGAATAAACCGTTTTTATAATTGCTGTTAACTCCTTGAAGCAAGGTCGTCAACCGCTCCATTCCCATCCCTGTATCGATCGAAGGCGCAGGAAGAGCGTTCAGTTTTCCGCTTTCATCTTTATAATATTGCATAAACACCAGGTTCCATATTTCCATGAACCGCTTATTGTCGCCTGTAAAAGATTCCGGTCCAAACGCAGGCCCACGGTCGAAATGAATTTCAGAACATGGACCACATGGCCCTGTTTCACCCATCTGCCAGAAATTATCTTTTTCACCCATTCGGATGATTTTATTTGTCGGAATACCTATTTTCTTTTCCCAGATATCAAATGCTTCATCATCGTTTTCAAAAACCGTAATCCATAATTGCTCCGGTTTGAAACCGTAAAAATTTGTCAATAATTCCCAACCATATTCGATTGCCTTTTCTTTGAAATAATCTCCGAAAGAGAAATTCCCAAGCATTTCGAAGAAGGTATGGTGGAAATCCGATTTCCCTACTTCGTCAAAATCATTGTGTTTTCCTGAAACGCGCATACATTTCTGGATACTCACTGCCCGTGAATATTCCCTTTTTTCTTCCCTAAGAAATACACTCTTAAATTGATTCATTCCTGCATTTGTAAACAGTAATGTCGGGTCTTTCGCCGGTACAAGAGGCGCAGATAAAACTTTGTGGTGTTTGTGATTAATAAAATACGTATAAAAGATGTCTCTGATTTCTGAATTTTTCATCGCTTTATGTTCTCTTCAATTTTCATTTTTTTCCAT
>JAKAGC010000422.1 GCA_021817755.1 Acidobacteriota bacterium
TATACTTTTTTCAAATTACGTGTTTCAATCACCTTTTTCTCCATTTCTATCTAAAATGGGTATTGGCAAACACCTTGCAATCGAAATTATACTACATTTATATGATTGGGTAAAGCTACAATAATTAATAAAAATCTTTGCAATAGTCTTAATCATTTTTCTCTATACTGGGGGGTATCATTTTTACTTCAACATTAATCGATCTTTATCATAAAAATCATCATATTGAGAGGTTATAACTTCTTCACCTTGCTGCAATCCCTCAAGTACCTCATAATACCTGGGATTTTTCCTGCCAATACGAATGGAACGCTTTACTGCACACTTACCTGATTTATCAATAACATAAACCCAGTTTCCGCCTGTACTGTTATAAAACCCACCTCTGGTCAATAATAATGCAGAAACGGGGGGACTTAAGGGCAACTGGATAAATAAAACCTGCCGCTGTACTAACTCGGAAGGAATTGGATTTATAAATTCAAACTCAACTTCCTGCTTCTTGTAGGGCTGGATTTTGCCAATCTTTTTTACTTTAAGGATGTAGGATTTGTCTTGACATTCAAAAAAACATAATTTGCCTGGAAAAATAGATTTTACAATCTCAGAATTAACGGATGAGCGGATAAACCAATTCTCCTTGCGCTCTATGAGAGCAATTACCTCCCCCTGATGCACAACTCGACCTTTTGGTGCTTTTAAAATCAATTGACCTGATACGGGAGCATAGATTGTTAACCGATTATATTGCTGCTTAAGCAAAGCAAGCATCTGCTCCATTTTTGCAACGGATACTTTTAAATTACTGACTTGAGTTTCAAGAAAATTCAATTGCTTCTCCCGAACATCCTGAGAAATACTTTTTTTTTTCAATACAAGATCATAAAGAGATTTATAATCTTCAAAATCATAACTGGAAATCAATCCTTCAGAAAAAAGACATTTCATGTATTCATACTTATCATGTATAACTTTATATTCTCTCTCTGTCTCTGTCTGTTCCTGCGTTACAGCACCTCTGGCCTTTTCCAATTGTCCTTGCATTGATTTCAATTCTTCCTTAAACATCTTTACCTGGGTTTGATTGGTGGATAAAGTCATCCATAAAGTGGTATTGGAAAGTGTAAAAATTTTTTCTCCTTTCTTTACATAAGATTGAGAAGGGATATACACAGAGGATACGACGCCAGATTCAAAGGATTTTATTTCTACAGAATTCTGAGGGACTATACTCCCGACTATGGGTATATACTCACTGAATATTCCTTTCTCCACGGTGGATATGACAACACGATCGGTATCAATATTGAAATCACAAGAATGGTCTGCGAATTTTAAGAGAAAAATATTAATTATTGCGGCAATAGCGAGGATCCCATATATAATAAGCTTTCGCGCAGGCCATTTCTTTTTAACAATAGGCTTGTCCATACCCATACGTGTTTACTCCTTAAGTTTACTCTATGCATTTTTTATGCCAGTATTCTAAAAATATGGAAAGAATAAAAAAAGTACTGCAAGCTAGTGAAAATATAATTGCTATCATACTTTAGCAATTATCTTCCTGATTTATTATGGGGAATAAATCGATGGGATTGGAATTCTTTAAGAGCGAAATTGGTTTAAAATCGCATCTGACTTACTCAGACAGGAACCGACATCATCGAAGTGGTGCCAGCGCCTGCCTGTGTAAGTCAGAGGCTAATTTTTTCTTTTAACGCTTTTTACATTCTTTAAATCTACCTTTAATTTTTTAAATACTTTTTAAACACTTTAAACATTTCTTTTTATCACTTGTCATCTTACGTTTATATAAAAGCAAAACATTTGCCAATTTCATAAAATAAAATCAAAAAAAATTAAAACTCAATAACTCTCTATAATAGAGAGATTTTGGGCTTAAAATAAAAAGTAAAAATTTTCATATTAAGGTTTTCACGAAATAATAATTTCAAAACTGTACGATTTCGGAAATTTAGTGTCCGAATTCGTGCACTTCAAATTATTCTTTTACATTAAACAAAAAAAGTGTTAAAATTAAATAATGTAATGGATTAGAATTAGAGTATATATCAAAAAAATTTAATAAAAATTAGATAAAATAGGATAAAGGTTTACGATGGATAAGAATGAAAAATTCGGTAAAATATTGGTAGTGGATGATGATGAAGACGTTCTCCAGGCAGCACGATTATTCTTAAAACAACACATGGAAGTGGTTCATACGGAGAAAGATCCGGAAGTAATCGGTACATTATTAAAGAATGCATCATATGATGTTATCCTGCTGGATATGAACTACCGGAGAGATGTTACGAGCGGCCAGGAGGGTTTTTTCTGGTTAAGCAAAATACGGGAACAGGATCCATCGGTAGTGGTCATTATGATTACAGCGTTTGGGGATGTAGATATGGCGGTAAGGGCAATAAAAGAGGGAGCGACAGACTTTATCCTGAAACCGTGGCAGAATGAAAAACTACTGGCAACTTTATCCTCGGCGTTGAGTCTGCGAAGATCTCGAAAAGAACTTGAAAGTCTAAAAAACCGCCAGAAGCACTTAATTCATCAGATTAATAAGCCGCTTCATGATTTTATCGGAGTCTCGCCAGCAATGAGAGGGGTTTTTGATACTATCCAGAAGGTAGCGGGAACGGATGTAAATGTGTTGATCCTGGGAGAAAACGGTACTGGAAAAGAACTGGTAGCACGTGCATTGCATCAGAATTCGAGCCGTTCAGAGGAAGTTTTTATCGGTGTGGATATGGGTGCAATCAGCGAAACGTTATTCGAAAGCGAACTATTCGGACATGTAAAAGGAGCATTTACAGATGCAAGAAATGACCGTATTGGTCGCTTTGAACTGGCCTCGGGTGGGACTCTCTTCCTTGATGAAATCGGTAACTTGTCGTTACCGATGCAAGCAAAAATTCTTCGTGTGTTGGAAACAAGACAGGTAATTCCATTGGGGTCGAATAATCCTAGATCAATCGATATCCGTTTAATATGTGCAACAAATATGAAAATCCACGATATGGTGAGTAAAAACGAATTCCGGCAGGATTTGCTGTACCGGATCAATACGGTAGAAATTCAATTGCCACCGCTTAGAGAGCGGCAAGAAGATATCGGGTTGTTGGCTGAATTTTTCCTGAATACATTCTGCCATAAATACAAAAAACCGCAAAAAAAACTCTCAATTAGCGCAATAAATAAACTCTCTGCTTATAGATGGCCTGGAAATGTAAGAGAGCTGCAACATACTATGGAACGGGGAGTGATTCTTTGCGATTCGGATGTATTGGAAGCAGAGGATTTTCTTTTTACTGCGGGAGCAAAAGAGATATCTTCTACAGGGGAATTTCCTTTCGACCTATCGAAGTTCAATTTAGAATCCCTGGAAAAAGCGGTTATCGTGAAAGTTCTGGATATGCATAAAGGGAATATCAGTAAGGCGGCAGGTGAGCTGGGGCTGACGCGTACTTCTCTATACCGTAGAATGGAAAAATACGGATTATAAAGGTTTAATCCATGATAAAAAATTTCCGATTCCTGGTGGTGTTACGGGTTCTTATACTGGTTTTCACGCTGGTTTTTCTTTTCTATTACCTGTTAAAAGGAAAATGGATAGGACTGATTTTGGTAGGAGTACTGGTTATTATATACGAGGTATATTCACTTATTCGATACGTGGAAGGAATCGCGCAACAATTAAATATGTTTCTATCTTCGATCAAGTACGACGATTTTTCCTCGACTTACCCGGATAAAGGGTATGGAAAGCACCTGGATGAGCTCTACAGCACCTTCAATGAGATCATGGAAAAATTCAGAAAAGGAAGGGCTGATAAGGAAGAACATTACCGTTATTTACTGACTGTAGTTCAACATATCGGAATCGGTTTACTGGTGTTTCATGGGGATGGGAAAATCGAGTTGATTAATGGAGCAGCAAAACGAATGCTCCAGGTAAACGTTTTACATTCGGTCCAGGGATTGGGGTTATTTTCAGAAAACCTGGCAAACACTCTTCTATCGATGAAAAATGGAGAACGAGCACTGGTTAAAATCGAATCGCAGGATATGGAATTGGCACTACATGCGGCAGAATTTCTTTTACAAGGACGAAAATATACATTGGTCTCTCTCCAAAATATTCAAAGCGAATTGCAAGATAAAGAGTTGGAAGCCTGGCAAAAATTAATACGGGTCCTGACTCACGAAATCATGAATTCTCTTACTCCGATCACATCGATGACTGCAACATTAACCGGAATGTTAAATTCGCTTCCGGAAAGAGAAAGACAGAATTCGGGTAGAATAATTGAAGAGGAAAATTTCAATGATATAATGGATGCATTGAAAACAATTAATAAACGTAGTCTGGGCTTAATCGAGTTTGTTAATGCTTACCGTAATATGACGCTTGTACCGAAACCTAATTTTTCCCAGGTTTCATTGAGAGAGCTGTTCGAGCGGATTGAAACCTTTATGAAATCGAAACTGGAAGAGAATAATGTGGTTTTCGATCGGAAAGTAAACCCTGAAACGCTTTCATTTACTGCTGATCCGGTATTAATCGAACAGGTTTTAATTAATCTTATTTTAAATTCAATTGAAGCATTAAAAGACTCAGAAAATCAAACGAGAAGTATCTATTTACATGGAGAATGGGATGAAATGGGAAAAGTAGTTATTAAGGTAATAGACAATGGACCGGGGATTATACCGGAAGCGATTAAAAAAATC
>JAKAGC010000423.1 GCA_021817755.1 Acidobacteriota bacterium
GGGACGTTGAAGAAGAAAAATGGTTGAGTGCCTGGGATTTGATAGATAAAGCGGTGGCTAACCCTGGAGGTGGTATTCCTCGAGTTCTGATACTGATGAAAGATTTTTTTGATGCTTATTTAAGGAGCGACCAGCAAACCTTTGATAAAGCCATAAAGGAATTGGATAACCTGGTAACGGAAAAAGCGGGAACTCATCTTCGACCCAATGTAATCGGGTTGGAAGTATTCTACAATAAACTGGATCCCTTTTATAAAGCAGAGTTTTTCTACGGATTCTCGATAATATTTTTATTATTATCATTCATTGCACTAAAGAAATGGTTTTACAGATTCTCTTTCCTATTGCTCGCTGTGGGATTCATTCTTCATCTTATTGGGGTTATTCTACGGATCGAAATTATGGCACGTCCCCCGGTTACGAATTTGTATGAGACATTCATGTTTACCGGTTTGATAACCGCATTACTGGGGATGGTCCTGGAATGGATGAAGAAAAAACATATTGGTATTTTAACAGGCAGTCTCTCAGGGATTGCCATGCTTCTTATTGCCGGTAAGTATGCCATGGATGGGGACACGATGGGAATGCTGGTCGCCGTACTGGATTCAAACTTCTGGTTGGCATCCCATGTAATCAGTATAATACTCGGGTATGCCGGTATTCTGCTTTCCGGTGTTATTGGACATGTTTACCTTATTCAGCGAGTATTCAATCCAAAGAATGAAGAGCTATTAAAAAATACCTTTCAGGGCGTTTATGCCATCCAGGCGTTCGGACTTGTATTTACCTTCTTAGGAACCATGTTAGGCGGAGTTTGGGCAGATCAAAGCTGGGGGCGCTTCTGGGGATGGGATCCCAAAGAAAATGGAGCGCTGCTGATTTTGTTGTGGTCTGCGACTCTTTTCCATGCCCGTCTTGCAGGGTGGATAAAGGAAACGGGATTTTGCCTCGGTTCCATTATGGGAATAATCGCCGTTGCTTTAGCCTGGTTTGGAGTGAATTTACTAGGAGTAGGTCTTCACTCATATGGCTTTACTGCCGGTGTAGCCAATGCACTTTTTATTTTTATCAGTATAGAAGGACTTTTGATTCTGCTTTTTCTTATCAAGTTTCGATTTAAATTGAAATGATGGGTTTGTTATAAAATTTGTTCAAATCGCTTTCGGCATAGCCCGGACTTATTCCTGTGGCTATGCCGTCCAAATTCTCTTGTTGAGGTGAATGGTGAAAATGAGAAACCGCGTTCGAATTCCCGGTTATTTTTGGATAATTGCTTTCAGTTTGCTATTGATTTCCTGTGGTGGAACCCATCTGGTTCATATTCCAGTTGTTCATAAAACTCCACTTGAACCTGTTGCGGAGAGGACATTAATGGCGTGGGGGGTGAATGTGGATATTACTCCTCCCCCAGGGATTCCTTTGGCCGGATTCTCTTCCTTTTCGTGCAAAGCTAAAGGAGTACGAAATAAAATAATGGCCCACATTATTTATATAAAACCGATGGAAGGAAAACCCGTAGCATTGGTTCAATGTGATTTATTGAGCGGTTCACTCCTGGTTCATCACAAAGTAGGGGAATTGATCGCAGATCAAACAGATGTGGAATTATCAGGGCTGGTTATGGCTGGGTCTCATACTCATTCTGCACCTGGGAATTATTTCGGTGCAGATTTCTATAATATGAATGCATCCAATAAGATGGGTTTTGACCAGAAATTGTATGAGTTCTTTTCTACCCGGATCGCTGAAGGAATTATTGAAGCATACAAGCATCGTAAACCTGCCCGTATCGGTTCAGGTGGAATTGAAATATACGGATTAACCGCGAACCGCAGTTTCCCTGCCTATATGCAGAATAAAGACCTGGATAGGACGAAACCGATCGATAAATTTAGTGCCATTAATCCCCTAATGCATATAATCCGAATCGATTGCCTGGATAATGATGGAATTTATAAACCTCTCGCAGCATTTGTTAATTTTTCGATTCATCCAAATACAAATCCGATTGATCTTGGAGGGGTATACAATGGCGATGTTTCTGCCTATGTAGAGCGATTGACGGCCAATCGTATCAGTAAACGCTATAATCTTTCATGGGAGCCGGTTTACGCAGCAGCTAATGCCACCCATGCAGATACCAACCCTTGGTATGGTAAGGGAGTAGATGAAGATTTTAGCGACTTGTACCGGCTGGGAAATGAAATCTCGGAAAAAGCATTTGAGTGTTTTACAAAAATGGATGGGAATCTTAAGGATAATGGGAAGATTGAATATAGTGTGAAAGAATTGGATATCTTTGAGAATAACACCTTTGAGAGGATTACTGTTGCAAAAAATCCAAAAGTAGGATGGCCCACTCTGGGCGGTGCACAAGGAAGGGGACGGCAAAATATTTTGAGTTATTTTCCACCCATTGCTCCCGGATGCCCACGGATTATTTTTACCCATGGCGAACAGGGGCATAAACGGCCTGCACTTGGACCCTTGCAATACCTTCTTAACCCACGTAAAAGTTTCCCGCATCTTCTTTTTTTACAAGTACTACGGATTGGAGATACGGTTATAATGGCTTTGCCCTGGGAAATAACGAATCACCTGGGAAAACGAATTTCAGATGAGGCTAAAAAAGAAGGTGAATTACTGAATTGGGATGCGAAATCCTTTATTGTGATGAGTTGTTCGAATGATTACTGGGGATATGTAACAACACCTGAAGAATACCAGGTGCAATGGTACGAAGGATCCAGCAATCTATACGGTCCGCATACAGGGGATTTTATTAAAGCACATATGGTTGATATGGTTAAAAGACTTGCTAAAGGTGAAGCTTCTCATCAACTTTCGGATAAATGGCTCTTTTCATTAAAAGCGAGAGAGTATTTTCCAAAAGACAGCGGTAATAAAAAAGACACAGTTATGAAGCGACGGATGCATTCGAATCCTATTTTCTATAGCTTAAAAAAAGAAGAAGAATCCTTCTGGAGTTTTAAATGGTATGATGTAGGTCCTTGGGATATCGAGCTTCACTCTCCACTTGTAAGTGTAGAGGTAAGTAAAGATAATACGGAATGGAAACCCCTATTATTAGATGGTGTTCCGGTAAATGATTCAGGCCTGGACATAGCGATAACATGTGAAAAAAAGAAAACGAAATATAAAATGGGACTGTACAACGTGAAATGGTACAATCTGCCTGCCAGAGATGGTAATTATTACCGATTTGTTTTTCAACCGCGCCTAAATTTAGCGGTGTTTTATTCTCCGTCATTCATGTGGTAAAAAGTTCAAAAATAGTGTATAATGTTATTTAAGACACATTCAAATGATGGAATGGGTCGAGGGAATAAGAAAAGGTTATGGTAACCGAAAAAGTATCAAAACTCATCAACCCGGAATTTGTAGGAGTATACGTACCGATGAAAAAAGAAATCCAAATTAAGAGGTTTAAATGGGGCCATATCACAGAAGAACGGGATTATGTGGCAGAAGAAAATACCATCGAATTACTGGTGAATGGCGAAAAACGATTCACAGTGTCGATGTCCCCTGAAGAATTAAAGCCGTTTGCTTACGGATATCTTTATACAACGGGGTATATTTCAACAGGAAAAGATATAAAAAAAGTATGCATCAATAAGAATACAGTCGATGTACGGCTATCGGATAAACTATCCGAACCTCTTGTCCCTTCTCAGTCCAAACGGGATGTACTTATTAATGCTTTCGATAATGTGGTACCCCCCAATTTCAAGAAGCTTCCAACACTATTTAAATCTTTCAGCCGGTATTCAACTATTTTCGATGAAACCGGAGGAGTGCATTCTGCTGCCGCAATATGCGATAAAACGTCGATTATGTATTTTTCAGAAGATATCGGACGATTGAGTGCTGTAGATAAAGTCATCGGTAAAGCACTGCTTGACAATATTGATTTCAAATCAGGAGAATACTTCCTCCTTATTAGCGGAAGAATTTCCATTGAAGTGATACAAAAGGCAGGGGTCACAGGTATCCGATCGATTGTTTCACTCTCCGCTCCCACTGCAACCGCTATCGATAATGCAAATAAATATAAAATAGGAATATTTGGCTTTTGGAGAGGTAAAACCTTTAATATTTATAATTAACGGAACGATTTCGGGTTTTATATAATGAGTTCAACCGAGAATACTTCATCCACAATTCGGGGATCAGCGATTATACTTGCAGGTGGACAGAGTTCCAGGATGAAAACCGATAAAGCCCTACTTCCCATGAATGGAAAGCGGATGATCGAATTGGTAACTCAAAACCTGGAACCTTATTTCAATGAAATAATTATCAGTACACATTCCAGAGCTTCACTGGAATTTCTCCCTTATAAACTTGTTGAAGATAAAGAACCGGGTTATGGTCCATTAATGGGGATACTTTGTGGATTGGAGGCATCTTCAAATGCTGTTAATTTCGTAATGGCTTGCGATATCCCGGAAATCGATATCTCTTTTATAATGGAAATGATGCGCTATACTCAACAATATGAAATTGTGGTGCCACTTGGAGGTAATGATGAATATGAACCTCTATTTGCTTTTTATAACCGGTCTTTGATTGAACGTATAAATAACTTGCTCAGTCGCGACATCAGGAAGATCATCGAGCTCTACTCGATGGCATCAGTGAAGTACATCCCTTTCGATAAAAATGCAGCTCCTTTTTCCTGGTACTATAATCTAAATACTGAGATCGGAA
>JAKAGC010000424.1 GCA_021817755.1 Acidobacteriota bacterium
AGGGAAAAAGGATATTATCCAGATCGATAACCAGGTCGAAACCGCTAATCGTACCCTCACTGAACTAGAGTCCCAATCGAAAAACGAAAAAACAGGCCATGAAGACCTCGAATCCAGGTTAGTCGATTTAAATGATCGCCTTAAAGAGACCCATTCAAGGAATGCTTCCATTAAAAATGAAACGTTTAATGTTCAATCTGAATTATCCAGGGTAAGTAATAAAATAAAGGAAATCGATAAACGGATGATCCGTATCGAAAATGAAATTGCTTCCAAAAAGAACTTTATATCCCAATTGCATGGCCATGTTAATACAGATGAAATAAAGGAAAAAGAATCCCGGATCGAAACATTGTACGGGCTCTTGTCCACAGAGGAATTACAATTTAAAGAAGCTGAAGCCCTTCTCGTTGAGAACCGGAAACGAGTCGATGATTGGGGCTCGGAGTTAAAGAATCTTAGAAATGAGATCAGAAACCTGGAAAACCAAAAAAGCCGCTATCTCGAAATTAAAAAGAAACTCGGAGGTGATTCCGGTAATAAACAAAATTTAAAGCATTTGGGTTCACTTCAGGATATTATTCAAGCTGAAAAGACGTATCATAAAATTCTTGAAAACTTCTTTTTTGAAGAGATGGATGCATTGATGCTGGAGCAGAATGAAGAGTTTCCCGGTTCCGGTCTTAATAAATGCCTTGTCCGTCGTGAAAACAATCCCGATTATCCGTTTCCTATTTCTGAAGATAGCGTTTCACGGATAAGCGGAGAAGAAGGATTCAAAGCCTGGATCAGCGATTTATATACACTTAAGGATAATTCATTAAAGCCATCTTTCAAAAACGGTATCCTCGTAGATACATTAAAAAACGCCATCCGTTTATTTGTTCAATACGGTGTCGATACTGTAACCGAGAATGCCGAAACCATTACCCGAAACGGTTTGATGATTCGAAACCGGGAAAAAGGTATTCTCGATGTTCTCGATGAAATACGTGAAATTGATTTGAAGTGTGAGCAAGCAGTAAAAAAGGCGGAATTACTTCAACAGGACTTTGAAAAAGAAAAAGAAAAGCAACCCGCATTATCCAAAAAGGTGGATGAACACCGTGACCGTCTTCGCGCAGCCGAAAGAGAATCTTTGCAGTTGAAAAGTTCTCTCGATACTCTTAAGAAAAATATGGAAGCCAACATGAAACGCGTGAAGGCTACCGAATCCGAAATCGAACTATTGCTTGTAGAAAAAGAAAAAATCCAGGAAGAATTCGAAATCCTCGACGCCCGGAATGCCGAATTGGAAGAAAGTAACAGCGATCTCATTCGAAGACGCGATAAATACCAGGAAGAAGTTCAACGCATTAAAGAAGAAATAAACAAACTCGAAAAAGACTACCTCCAAAAGGAAAATGCCATTAACCTTGTTAAAGAGAAGATCAATTCCACCCATTCCAGCTTAAAAGGATATAAAAATACACGCGTCAAACTCGAACAAACCATTCAAACAAATGAACAGGAAATAAGTGTTTTGTCCCTGGAAATTGATGAGTTGAAGGCAAAAGAAGAATTAACCGGAACCGATATCAATACCGTTACCCTGGAAAAGGAAAAACTGGAAAATCAGGCCAGAGAACAGGAAAAAGAGTTCAACGCTCTCAATACTCGGATTAAAGAAAATACCGCTATTCTTAATGATAAACGGAAAGCCATGGAACTCCTGAAGGAAAATAAGAAAGAAGTTGAAATCAATCTCTCTTCCGTTAAAAAAGATTTGTTCCAATTGGAAGATTTTTCCTTTAAAGAGCTCAATACCGAATTAAAGAATCTCGAAGCAGTACCCGAATTAATGGATACCCCGCGCGAAGAACTCGAATCCCGAACCGATGAACTAAATGACCGCCTTGTCAAAATGAGAGATAGTAACCGGTTAAATTTTTCTGCTGAGTCTGAATATGATCTCCTTGCTAAGGATTTTGAGTTATTGATTTCTCAAAAGGATGATGTTATTAAATCCATTGAAGATATGAACGAAGCCGTTAAAAAAATCGATGATGAATCCCGTGTTAGTTTTTTAGAAGCCTTTCACCAAGTACGGGAAAATTTTAAGAAGAACTTTGAGATTTTGTTTGAAGGCGGTGAATCCGAGATGGAACTGATGGATGAAAACGATGTTCTCGAGACCGGGCTCGATATTAAAGCTCAACCTCCTGGAAAACGGTTATTAAGTTTGAAACTGCTTTCAGGTGGAGAAAAAACACTCACTTCCCTCGCATTTTTGTTTGCACTATTTCAATACAAACCCTCTCCTTTTTGCGTTTTCGATGAAGTCGATGCTTCTCTCGATGAAGCCAATATACAACGATTTTTGAAGTTCCTTCACCGGCTTAAAGAAAAGACACAGTTTTTGATTATTACTCATAACTTCAAAACCATGGAAGAAGCAGATTACATTTATGGTATCACCATGAATGAACCCGGTATTTCAACCATTTATTCCATGAAAATGACCAGTAAGAATGAACTCAAAAAAACAGATTAAATTGTATTAAAATAAACTATGGATAATATTGAAATAACAAAAAAGAGCCAGACTGAAAACCCCGGATTTATTCATGTTTACACCGGGAATGGGAAAGGAAAAACCACTGCCGCATTGGGACTCGCTCTTCGTGCTGCCGGTCGGAAGAAACAGGTTTATATCGCTCAATTTCTAAAAAAAATGCCCTACGGAGAATTGGATTCAATACATCTTCATCTCAAAGAGTTTATCACCATAGAACAATTCGGTTTACCCGAATTTCATCATACCGGATCCCAGGTAACCACAGAGGAAAGAAATGCAGCCATGCAAGGCATTCATGCAGTTCAAAAAGCCATGGATAGCAATACATACGATATAATCATTCTCGATGAAATTAATGTCCTGGCTTATTTTAAAATTGTGGAACTGGAAATTTTACTTGATCTTATTGATAAGAAACCATATCCCATGGAGCTAATTCTGACAGGTCGTAACGCTCCCCAGGAATTTATCGAGAGAGCTCAACTTGTCACGGAGATGAAGGAAATAAAACATTACTATACCCATGGTATACAAGCCCGTGATGGTATTGAAAGATAGATATCCCTATTCCTGATTCTTTTGGAGAGAATACCCCGATATTATATAAATATAGGTATGGGAAGAATTGTAAAATAATATAAATTGTGGTAGTATGGCAAAAACAAAACAAATCAGGTTTTGCATGATTGTGATTCCCAAATCCAACCAATGAAATATTTTTCCAAACCTGATTCATGTTTTCAAATGGTGAAACCATGTCCATAAATGATGAAAAAGATTTAATCGGTATTGAGAATGCGTCAAAGGTTGCCAAGTATATAAGAGATTTCTTACGTAATAATTGTGTTGCCGGGGTTACTACCAGGTACATCGATCAATTATGTAAAAAAGAAATGGATGGAATCGGTGCGAAATCCGCTCCCAGAATGTTCTACGGTGCACCTTCCTATTCTTTTTATTCAAAGAATAATAAGGTTGTTCATGGATTACCCGATGATGAACCCCTGAAAGATGGCGATATCCTTAAAATCGATGTAACTCCTTTTTATGAAGGATATATCTCCGATACAGCCTGTTCTGTTGTGATTGGTGGGAAACGCCATAATCCGTTAGCTCAAAAATTGATCGATAACACCATTGAATCTTTTCAAAAAGCCATATCCAAATGTAAACATGCCAATAAAGTCAATGAAATTGGAAAAGCTATAGAAAAAAATACTACTGCAAGAGGTTTTTACGTTATTAAGGAATTAACCGGCCATGGAGTAGGGCGTGCTATTCATGAAGAACCAACAATTCTAAATTATTATAATAAACATCAAACCGATACGTTGAAAACCGGTCTTGTAATAGCAATCGAGCCCATGATCGTTAATAAGAAAAGCGATATTAGAGAAAATTCAGATGGATGGACATTACAGACAAAGAACGGAACCTTCACCGCCCATTATGAGCACACCGTTCTCATAACCGAAAACGAACCTATCATTTTAACTGCATAAATCTCATTAACTAAAATATATAAAAGTTCAATAATTTTACTATTTCTCCGGAATTAGAATCCAGGACATTATGAATCTACCTAAACACCCGTTAAAAAATCATAATTACAGTTGAAATTAGGTCTCATTTGTATTACCATATAAAGTGTCACAAAGGAGAAAAAATATGGCAACAAAAGAAACTGAATTTATCGGAAAACAGTTAGGTAATTATAAAATAATAGAGAAACTTGGAAGAGGTGGGATGGCATATGTCTTCAAAGCCCTTGACCAATCCTTAAACCGCGAAGTAGCTCTTAAGATTTTGTCCGACCAGTTATCTGAGGATGTCGATTATATAAAACGCTTCCAGCGCGAAGCCCAGGCCGCAGCACAACTCAATCACCCCAATATCGTACAGGTTTTTTATATCGGCGAAGATAACGACCATCACTATTTCGCTATGGAATACATTAAAGGAAAATCTCTTGCTGAAATACAGAAAGAAGAAGGAACAATCTCACCCAATAAAGCCGTTTCCATTATCGCTCAGGTAGCCGATGCTCTCGATGAAGCTCACCGCGCAGGTCTCGTACACCGCGATATTAAACCCAGTAACATTATGGTAACCCCTAATGGCAAAGCCAAAGTGACTGATTTCGGTATTGCCTATGTCGCTAATGCTAAAACCA
>JAKAGC010000425.1 GCA_021817755.1 Acidobacteriota bacterium
ACTAATTGGTCTCGATTGTTTGAGATTCCTCTTTTTTATATTGGAGTGCTCCTTTATTAGTTGTAATATCAAAGAGTGAAGAATTGATATTATTTAAAATCGGAGGGTCAGTTGTACCTGTGGTATCTGTAGGTTCTGCGGTTTTCTTCTTTCTGATGGGGGAAGAACGCTCCATAATACCAAGAACCTCTCTTAACTGTGGAAAGTCTTCAAGACAAATTTTGGAAGCAGTTACAAATGATGAAAACCGGTTCTTTAGATCATTAAAGGCATCCTCCCGTATTCTTGTAGCTCGTTGGGCGTCACCTTCTATTGAAATTTTCTTTGATTCCAATTGTTTCAATTCAGCGATTTTATCAAGACCTTGTTGCATTTTTTCTATGGTGAAACCGATATCCTGCAATTTTTCGAGAATAGTGGGGCGTTTTATTATATTATCATATAAATCACTGGCCTGAGCAATAAATCCTGAGAAAGTACGTTTCATGGGCTGATTGATTCGTAAAATCTCCCGAAAGGGAAATAAATTCCCAACAAATTTGAGCTTGGCCATTTTCCTGTATCCTTGATATCGCTTCTTTTCTTCATTCAACCTGAGGATGAAAGTTTTTTGAAGTTGAGTAAAATCGCCATACAATAGTTTTTGAGTTTGTGCTTTTTCAAAAACTTGATTTGTAATTTCGATTTCTTCGCCAAGATGCTCATCGGAGTAGCCGAAATGTACGATTTTTTCGATGATATCCTGACGTTCCCGGGCATTGGTATAACCTGTTAATGCTTTGTTTACCAGACTGTTTACTTGTCTACTTGATAAATTCATTTTTCTTTCTCCTTGTTTTGATTTTTTGAAACAGATTCTCCATTTGCCTTTTTAGTCTAAATTCCTGGGTTTGAAATAAAATCCGCTATTCTCAAAAAAAGGATTGCTTGATAATCGATGGTGTTCGGAAAAGGGATTTCTGCATTTACGTTCTTAACGTCTGCAATTGCATTCTTCAATTCTGCAATTCGATTTTTCGTATCTGCAATTGTATTTCTTACATCTGCAATTCGATTTTTTACACCGGCAATCCTATTTTCAGCATCTGCTATCCAATTTCTCACACCTGCAGTTGCGTATTTGACTTCTGCAGCGGTACTTTTTTCATCTGCAATTGTATTCCCTGCATCTGCAATCGTACTTTTTGAACCTGCAATCGTATTCATGACATCTGCAATTCTATTTTTTGCATCTGCACCTGTGTTCTTTACATCTGCAATGGAATTTATTGGTTTTACAGTGCTGTTTTCAAGGGTTGCATTGTTGATTGGCTTAATAGCTCTTATGAGTTTTAAGTGGAATCTTCGATTTATCATGTGTTCCTTTGTTTAATGAGGATTTTATTTTGGGAATAAGATTTCTTACAGGCAAATGAACTCTTCGTCCCGGGGCTTTTAAGAGAAATCACGAAGAGCATTTGTTTCACCTTTTGTATCGTTTAATGGATTTTTGATTTATTCTTAATGGGATTGTATCCGTGTAATTTTATGGAAAAACCGTTTAGCAGATAATTCCGGCCTTTACTACCTGGATTCATGCGTGTATCATTCAGGGCTTGCATCTGAACTATACAAGCTGGATCGGTTATTTTTTGATTTCGTAATTCATATTGAATTTTAACATTCATCTTGTTTTCTCCTTGTGTTTAATTTTTTACTGAAGCGGTATCTCGGTGAAATACGCTGTAATTTTCTATTTTTATTCCCGTTAGCGGCTCCGAGCTCCGGTTAATTTTCCGAAGACGCCTAAGGTCGTTTTTTAATCTTATTAAAAAAACCATGTAAGCAGTAAAATAATATTCAAATATTCTCATGAGAAAACAAATAATATATAAAATTTGATTTGTCAACCGGAAAAATAATTAATCATTTCTTTGTGTATTAATTTTGATATTGTTATCTGATGTAAATTGTTGTGGGTATTGTGTTATTTGGAGTTTTGAAAAAATATTTAGTTCGCAAAAACGAACTTTTGGTTTTGTGTTTTCGGAATACCTTAAATTTTTATGAAATCTGTTGGATACATTGGATATAACATATTATAGGGAGTTATTGCCGATTGGTTTTTTAAATGTATTAAAAAGGGATTAGATGATTTTTAGATTGAATGTTTCATAATGAATTGCGATTAGTGGGTCTTATAATTAATTTAAAATATAATTTGACTTGTTTTTCCTCAGGTGTTATTCTATCGTAATTTAAAAGAAACAATTCTAAATATGACTGGAATCTCATACATGGTTACTGTAGAGATAAAAAAAACAAAAACCATAAATAGGAGGAATATTCTATGAAAACAAAAGAGATGAACAAAAAGCTGGCTTTAAGTAAGAACACGGTAGCTAATCTTTCCCAGTGTGACATGAAAGAGCTTTTGGGTGGTGGGATCAATACGCTTCAGGATTGGTGTATTACGACCGTAAATGTCCACTGTATTACTGAGTGGTTATCAGAGTGTATTATTTGCTCTGATTTATGTTAGTTTGAAATATTATTGTAAAGTCATTTGATTTGAAGGCTTTTATAGCCGATTATGGTTAATGGGGCAGCCCGATGGGCTGTCCCAAGTTTAAGTGCGAAAATATCTTAGGGTTTGATTGATTGGGTATTTCAAAGTTTCCATTTTTTTTAATGGGATTTTATTTTATTCATTAAGTTCTAAGGAAAAACGGGGGAGGTAGAAAACGTTATTGCTCTAAAAGAGATTCAAAATGTGTTAGCCAATTATTGAAGTGCGGACATTTTTTACATATGGTGTCAATTGTGATCGTTTCTGAAATTACTTTCCCATAAAAAACTTTTCGATATCCGTGTATTAATTTCTCTAATCTTTTTGATGGAGCCTTTTGGGGGTCTTCGTTTATTTCTTCGGGGAGATCATTATATAGCTGCAATATTTCTTGAATCGAAGAGACTTTTGTGTTTGTCTTTTCTGCCAGGATACCGGCATTAGTGAATAGCAATGCTTCAAACTCATGCATCTGGATATAAGGAATAAATCTATGTATCGTATCAGCATTGGAGAATGAATTTACTATTTCTTTTTTCATAGCTTTTTCAAGAACTTCGGCTTTTTGATCGGCTGAATAATTTACTCCCTTTTCTTTTTGATTTTTGACATCTTTAAAACCTGGCCAATCTTCGTTAATTCGGAAATAATCAAACATGGTAGAGACATAGGTATCTTTACGTTGATTTAGAAAACGCTCAATATCGGGTTTTGCTCTTTCAAAACGGATATCTCCTCCTTTATGACCAGGTTTTCCAATTATAACAGGAAATAAATATAGGCTTCTTGTTGCCATATAAGGAGTCAATACGTCTTTGATAAATGTTTGTTCGGTTTGGCCCTCAACAATAATGTAGATTTGAATATTATTCATGTATTGGTCCCCCGGAAATAACATTTTTCTGCCAGAGTTCACCGAGAGAATAATCGTCGAGCCATGAGGAAAGCTCGGTCTTATTTAGTCTTTTAAATGTAGAAGCTCCATTTTTACGATCGACAACAATAATATCCTGTGGCTCAAAACAATCCACAAGTGCAGGTGATTGAGTTGAGATGATAAGTTGAGTTCTCTTTGATGCGGATTTAATCAATTCGGATAGAATTGCGATAGCATATGGATGGAGTCCGAGTTCAGGTTCATCTATGATTATAGTAGAAGGTGGAGTAGGCTGTAATAGGGCAGTTACCAGGCATATAAAGCGGAGGGTACCATCGGATAGATGGTGTGGTTTTAAAGGATAATCAGAACCTTTTTGAGTCCAGAGTAGCCTTACTTTTTCCAACTCATTTGGTTTTAGAATGAAATCACCAAAGAAAGGAGCCACCAGACGAATTGTTTCGACAATATCCCAATAAGTTTTTTCTTTTTCAGTTTTTAGAGAAAGGAGGTATGGAGCGATATTTGAGGCATCGAATCTTAGGTACTGGTTATCATGAATTGTTTCAGTGCGGCGCATGGGTGCAAAAAGACTGGTATCATGGAAATGGTAAATTGTCCACGAATCAATTGATTTGAGAATATACCATGCTACGCTGTATCCTCCCAAAACGCCAGGTAGATTTTTTTCAGAGAGTAGTATTGGATTTTGATTTCCACTTCCCATTTCCCACCAACCGGATTCACCTTTGGAATATAATCTGGCTTCATCCATTATGAGAAATGTTTCGTCTGCTGTTGGCATAAGTCTGAATCGATATCCATTTGCACCGAATAACATTTCGGATTCGATTTGCTTGGTAACTTTAGGGCCATTAAACAGAAAATCGTCGCTTCCCCCTCCCATTTTAATAAAAGTCGGTAAATCAGATTTCTCGATGTTAGGAAGAGGAAGTTTCATCATGGCACGAATTAAACGGAAAAAATCGATAAAATTACTTTTACCGGCACCGTTTCCACCGATCAGGATATTCAATGCATTAAGATTAAAATCTTCAAGAGAGCGTATCGATTTAAATCCTTTAATTGTGATCTTATCAAGGCTTTGCGCCATATTTAACTCCGTGATACAAAAATATTTTAATATTATTGTAAATTTTATTATAGCACAAGGGAATTAAATAGTCAGCTATAACAAGGATTGGAATTTATCCTTCATAAAATTTTTAATAGCTTAAATGAGTTGAGTTCACGGTATGAATAATGGTGATTATAAGTAGTCATCTTGGTATTA
>JAKAGC010000426.1 GCA_021817755.1 Acidobacteriota bacterium
TATAGCACATTCTTTCCTTATTTTAAAGAAACTTTTCCGTATTTCTAATTTTTATAGACAGGTACAAGCTCCCGGGAAACGTTGTACCCTTTTTGAACCCCACGGTATGGGGGGCCTCCAAGTAGGTTCACTTACTTAAACCATCCGGTAAATTCTTAAAGAGAGGCCCGAAGTCTATAAAAGGGGACGCAGTCCTCTCTGGACCTCCCTAAAACTTTTACATAACATAAACTGTAAAATAAATTATTCTTCTCAACACCTCTTCCACATACAAATAATGAATAAAATTTTTTCCTCTCCGTGATCTCGGTGTCCTCTGTGGCTATTAAAATTTAAGCCACTGAGCACTTAAAAGATATAAATATATTATTTTTATCAAGAAGAGAAACTTTAAACCGTTAATAATGTGAACATTTGAAAGGTATTTATAGGATTAAACAATGCCGTTGACAAACCCGGTTTATTGGTTTAATATAGAAGCATGATGAACCAAAACCAGTTAAAACTGCTTCCTTATGGCGTGTCCGATTATTATCTTTTTAGAAGAGATAATTATTACCTCGTAGATAAAACACGTTATATCAGAGATATTGAAGACAAAGGAAGGTACTTATTCCTTATTCGTCCCCGACGGTTCGGTAAATCCTTATTTCTTTCTATACTGGAATACTATTATGATATTCATCAAAAAGACAAATTCGACGAGCTGTTCAGCGGTACAGATATCCACTCTCACCCCACCATAGAACGTAATTCATACATGGTTTTAAAATTTAACTTTGCCGATATATTCCCCAATACAACGCTAATCGAAGAAGAATTTCTTCATTATATTAAAAGCACCGTTATAGCCTTTACAATAAAATATCAATCGTTGCTTCAAATCGATATCGAACTGGCTAGAAAAGAAATCGAATCCGCCAAAAGCGCTTCATGGGTATTGGTGGGACTTTTAAATTACTGCAAAGGACAAAAACACAAGCTGTACGTTATCATTGACGAATATGACAATTTTTCCAATACCATTCTATCTACAGCCGGTGAAGATGCATTCAAAGATATAACCCACGGCGAGGGCTTCCTTCGTGCGTTTTTCAATGTGATTAAGGGAGGCACTACAGGAAGCGATTCTCCCATCTCCCGGCTTTTTATGTCCGGCGTCTCCCCTATTACGTTGGATGATGTGACCTCCGGGTTCAATATTGCAACCAATATATCCCTGCATTCTGATGTAAATGATATCATGGGGTTTACCTATAAAGAAATCGAAACAATGATCGCTTATTATCGGCAGACCGGAAAAATCAAGCATTCTAATGCAGAATTAATGGAAATCCTTGGCTACTGGTATAATCATTACCGTTTTTCCCTCGATGCCACCACCGAAGTATTTAACACGGTTCATATATTATACTTCTTGAGAGAGTACATGCTGAATTCCCGTATCCCAACAGAGCTGATCGATAGAAATGCTCGCATCGATTATAACAAATTACGGCATTTGATTATTGTCGATAAAAAAGGTACTCCAATAGCAAACGGTAATTTTTTAAAACTCAGGCAAATCATCGAAACCAATAGAGCACAAACATACATTAAAGAAGGGTTTCCATCCGATAAACTTACCGAGCAAGAAAATTTCTACTCCCTTCTCTATTACTTCGGATTGCTGACTATTTCAGGAAGCACTCCTTCCGGCCAGGCCATTCTTACCATCCCAAATGAATTTGTAAAACGGTTGTATTTCGATTACCTCAAAGAAACATTGAATGACGCCTATTCCTTTCATATCGATATGGGAACATTTTTTAATCTTGTTGAAGAAATGGCAATAAAAGGCAATTGGAAAGGTTTAATCGAATACATTGCCGGGCGAATGTCGGAATCCTTGAGTTTAAGAGATTTAATGGCAGGTGAAAAAGCACACCAGGTCTTTTGGAATGCCTATCTCGGACTTAGCCAACTATATACCGTTTATTCCGAAAAGGAATTGAACCAGGGATACTCGGATTTGGTACTCGAACCTTTCTTGACGCGGTTTCCATGGATTAAATATTCATACATCATGGAGTTTAAATATATTAAAGCATTAGAAAGCAATCAACCGGATACTCAAAAGTTGGAAACTTTAAAAAAGGAAGCAGCACTCCAATTAACTAAATATAGTAATGATGAGAAGTTCAAGAAAATTATTGGTACGACTCAATTGATAAAACTGGTTTTGATTTTCAGTGGAAACCGATTAGTATACCTCGATGAAGTAACAGATTGTTGAAAGCCTCTTATCTTCTAAAAACTCTACCGCAGCTCAAATTTCAGAAATTTTTAGTTTGAAAAAACCTACATGCCCCCTATTCCAATTTTCTTCGTCTATAAATCCTTAATTTTTACGATAGCGAACTATCTAATATATCTGTCAAGTTCCTTATCTTTTTCCTTTTGCGCTAAATAAGATTTAGAATTAATATGACTCCCTTTTAATAATCCCCGAGCTTCTTTTATAACATCAGAACCAGGTTTAATTAAAATTCCTTCTTCGGTTTCAACCAATTCGATTCTTCTCCCGGAAAACTTTTTTACTATACGCCAGGGAAGAGAAATATGATTACCTTCAATAGTCAGGTTATTCATAATATGCCTCTATATTTTTTAATCTTTTTTCTATACTAATATACTGTCATAGTGAAAAAATGTCAACCGGTTTTGAACCCCACGGCGTGGGGAGCCTCTAAGTAGGTTCACTTACTTAAACCATCCGGTAAATTCTTAAAGAGAGGCCCGAAGTCTATAAAAGGGGACGCAGTTGCCTGCTGTCCCCTTCCTGATATGAATCAAAATTTATATCTTAATACTCAGGCGGCAAATCCTTCATCTGCGCAAATGTGAATACCGGCCCATCCTTACATACAAAATACTTCCCAACATTACAACGCCCACATTTTCCAATTCCACACTTCATCCTGTTCTCAAGCGTGGTGTAAATCGTCTCTGGCGTAAACCCGAGCTTATCCAAAACCGGAAACGTAAACTTTATCATAATGGGTGGACCACATACAATCGCTATTGTGTTTTCACTCTTTGGCGCCAATTTCTCTAATACAGTGGGTACAAATCCGATTTGACCTTTCCAATCAGGCGTTTCACCACCGGGATCGACGGTTGTAACAAGCTTTACATCGGAACGCTTTCCCCAGTCCTCGAGCTCATGCTTGTACACGAGATCGGAAACAGTCCTGGCACCGTAAAGAATGGTGACATCATTGAAATTCTCACGTGTATCGAGCGCATTCCAGATGACACACCGCATGGGAGGCAACGCAATACCACCGGCTATAAACAAAAGATTCTTTCCCTTCCATTGATCGAGGGGAAAAGTATTTCCATATGGTCCACGAAACCCCATCATATCACCTTCTTCAAGTCGTGATAATGCAGTGGTAACACGTCCGGCACGACGGTATGTGCATTCGATATACCCCTTCCGGGTGGGTGATGATGCGATACAAAAGGTGCACTCACCTTCTCCGAATATGGAATACTCTCCGAATTGACCGGCTTTAAAATCAAAAGCTTTGCCTTCCTCTTCATTAACGAAAACCAATTTGAAGGTTTTGACGTCCGGCGTCTCCTGGGTGATTTTTTCGACTCTCATTAAATAGGGTTTATATAAATTTGATGTGCTCATGATCTTTCCTCCAGGATTTCCAGGGTATGCTCGAGGATATTCATATCCGCGGGGCATGCCCTTGAACAACGACCACATCCGACACAACCTGCAACATTTAGATTTTCGGGTTCATAAGAGAATTTATGCATCAAGCGCTGACGCCATCTCTGACCTTGCGTGTGACGGGGATTGTGACCGGATGTATGAAGGGTGAATAATTCGAAACAACAGGAATCCCAACAGCGAAGACGTTTTCCTTTACTTCCGAACTGCTCATCCTGGATATCGAAGCATTGACATGTGGGACAAACAAACGCACAGGCACCACAACCGATACACCGTAAGGCCTGGCTATTCCACAATGCGTCTTCATCGAACCGTTCCTGGATCCGGGGCTTAACATTTTTTGAATCGAATTTTTGAGGAACTTGCGCAAGAAGGCTTTCTTTATCGATGTCACCGGAAAGAGGGGTAAATAAATCACCAGCCAGCTCAGTTAGCTTGATGCCTTTTTCGGAAATGATCTCGGCAAGATAGTCACCGTTCTTAAGCGGAGTAAGAAGAATATCGCTTCCTTTTGTGCTTCCGGGATGTCCTCCGACAGAGGTACAGAAGCAATAGGAATCGGCAGTGGTACAACTGATTCCGATGAGTGTGAGTTGCTCCCAGCGATTTAGAAAAAGATCATCTTTGTAATCGGAAGAAAAAACAGTATGGAGTGTATCAAAGGCATCGACATCACAGGGACGAATCCCGAATACAACTGTGGGAATGGGTTTCAACTCTTTATCGAGGAGATGGGTTTGCTTGTCGTTGAACCGGAACGCGAGCATCTCTTCCACTGGAGGAAATACAGCTCGCTTTGCGGATACAGTACTTTGTACGAAATCCGAAGCCACTTCCTCGGGTGTAGTGACAGGCTCGAAATGAATCTGTTTTTCAGAACGTTTGGGGGCAAGAATCCGTTTTCCTTCGGCTGTAATCTTCTCGAACAATTGGCCTAAAGACTCTTTTTTTAATAATTTTCTTTCCATTGTCATGTTCAT
>JAKAGC010000427.1 GCA_021817755.1 Acidobacteriota bacterium
AAAGGCCTTCCTATTTATATGTACTCCTCTCACAATTTTATAACCCCTAACTGCACCAAAATATGGATAATGATTAATTTATTCAAATTTATTAAAAAGTGAAATGTAATAAATGAAAATATTTGGAGATAAACCCTTTCCATCGGGTGATTTATATTAACATCTCCCCTCCCCCCTTTACTCCCAATCATACCAAACAGGTCACCTTTACTCTTTTTTCTGTTAGGTTAATATAAGATCTCTGTATAATAAATTTAATCTATCCAGTTAGAAAAAACAAGCCCCCAATTCGTTTCTTTTTCCCTTTTCTCCCTATATAAGGAACAATTGAGACTAAATAATTTTTTTTTGTTAATTCCGCACAATTTTCCTATTTCTTTGCAATGAATTTACACTTCTTTCTTATACTTAATCTATGCCCCTTTTAAGGTTGGATAAACTATTATCGTTATATTTTAATTTCTTAAAAAATGACACAATCGAGTAAAGGTCTAAACAACTCAGGAAATATTTATCCATTTAATAGTATTGATTTTAATTAAATACCATATCCCCTGAAATGCTTTCGAATTTTACACAAGGAAAATTTAAAGCTCAAATACTTTTGTTATCAATGGACTTGTGTTATAATTAAATCGAACACATGCTCCAAACTATGACGCACGGAGGATTCAACGATGAAACAGATATTTATTGCAATGTGCCTGCTCTGCATGGTCATGATGCCAGGATGCAACCTGGGGAAAAAAGATGCCATTTTAAAAAATTTTGCCAATGAATTCGATTTAATCCAGAAAACGTTTACCAATGATATTTCTGTAGCCAAAACCGAAGAAGAACGCAATTACCTCATTGAAAACAAAAATAAACAACTGGATTCACTCCTTCGAAAATTCGATAATGAAATCTCCTCCGATGAAGGAGAATTAATAAAATGTAAATTGCTTATGGAAATATCCCGATATAAAGACGCTTCAAAAAAATTAGACGATCTTATTAATCGAAAATCAACAGTAATGGTAGAAGCAGGAATGGTAAAAGTCCAGCTTCTCCTCCACTCTGGAGAGATCGATAAAGCAATCTCACTTTTAAGTGAAATCGAAAAGGGTGTTAAAAAAGGCTCAGAACTTTACAATGTCTGGTTATATTTGGCTCTTCATAGCCCGGATAAAAATACCATGAAAGAATATGGTGAAAAACTGTTAGAAATTCAAGATATTTCAATAGAGTATAAAAAATTTCTCTCGGAAGTATTAAGAAACCTCTCCGAAATTGCTCGCGAAAATAAAGATACGGCTACAGCCAAATCCTACCTTGAAAAAGCTCTTTCCAAAACAGAAGAAGCGGGTCTAAAATCAATTCTGGAATTGGAATTAACAGAAATGAATTTACTCGGAACCCCTTCCCTCCCATTATATGCAGATACATGGTTCAATACAGATTACCCTCCAGCCCTGGATCGATTAAAAGGGAACGCAATAGTACTCATATTCTGGGCCGATTGGTCACTCCCATCAAAAGATATGATGGAAACGATTACCGGAATTTTGAATGAATTAAAAGGAAAAAATCTCTCTATCATCGGCTTTACAAAACTTTATGGAAAAACAGCAAATAGTAAGGAAAATGATCCCCCACTTAATAAAACAGAGGAGACAACCATAATAAAAAATTCAATCGAAAAAATGGGTGTCACTTTTCCTATCGGGATTGCAAACGATGGCTTCATTTTCGACGATTACAAAATCGGTGTGCTTCCTGCATTGATCTTTATTGATAAAAATGGGATTATTACCGATTTTAAAAATGGCACGAGCTCTATGAATTCGCTCCGTAGTAAAATCTTAAAATTAATGGAATAACAGAGGTACAGAATGGAAAAAATAAAATCTAATGAATTCGATGAAAAATTAAAATCGTTTCAATATGTTATAATGGATTTCGGATCCCCTGGTTGTGCACCGTGCAAAAAAGTTCCTCCACTACTCGAAGAGATACTAAAAGAATTGAACTCCTCAAATATTGGCGCATTTGAAGTAGATGTAACGGAAAATGTCGAAATCGCTCAAAGATTTATGGTTCTGGGAGTTCCCACAATTATTATCTTCAAAGAAGGAAAAGAAATCCAACGTTTTAATTCGATACCAAAAAAAGACAAAATACTGAAAGCATTGAAATAACTTATTTATAGATGGTGTCCTTAAAAAAGGACAATTCATCACACCATCATAAAAAAAGAATTGGCAATTAAATTGCTTTTCTATTTTAGGAGGTATTAAAATGAAAAGACTGTTATTTGCTTTATCTTTATTGAGTGTAGTAATGTTAAGTTCCCCGATGCTTCATGCCGGCTGTTTAAATTTAAAAATCGGTTTGTTTTACCCTTCAATGAACTCCGATCTCTGGGAAGACAATATGAATAACCTGGCTCTAAATAAACAGGATATGCAAGCAGCTTATTATGGAATCGAATATGAATATTTCATTAACCAGAATGTATCCTTCACTCTTGAAGGCGGTTATTATGAAAAAGAACATTACACTTTCTACAGAGATTATGAATATGAAGACGGCTCCAACATTAATCAAAACATTTCACTCGAAATGGCATCCCTGGAAGCAAACTTCAAAATTTACCCGATCGGTTACCGTCAACGCTTCTATCCATATCTGGGAGCAGGCGGAGGTATTTACTACTGGAAATACAAACAATGGGGCGATTTTATCGATTTTACGAATGATACAGTTAGTGAAAACGAATATGCAGAATCTTCCGTTTACAGCCCGGGTTTCAATGTAAAAGGAGGAATGGTAATGCGTTTCAGCCGAGGTTTAGGTGTATTTGTGGAAGGACGTTACCAATATGTTAAAGGAAATCTATCGTCAGCATTTGAAGGATTCGAAAAATTTGATTTGAGCGGATTCGCACTCTCTGTTGGAATGAGTCTCTTCCTTTAAAAACCAAAAAACTAATTTCAAAAATTTCAATGATACTTTGATTATTCACCTGTGAACTAATGTCAAAAAGTTCACAGGTGAATTACTTTATTTCTATAGCTGGAATAGCATTAATATTAATATTTCGATAGTCGTCATTATCCCCGGATAAACTGAATGTAACAGTAATTGAGGGAGAAATATCAAAATAGGATTGTTCAAGGTATTGAGCCCATTCAATACAAATAATTCCATCCCCTATAAAATCATCTATTTCAGGTAATCGCCCTGGTATAGAAGGCCCAAGCCGATATAAGTCGATATGCATTAACCGGATATTTTTTCCACCCATATATTCATTAACAAGGGTAAACGTTGGGCTAACAACTTCGTGAGGATCTATTCCAAGAGAAGTAGCTATCCCTTGTGTAAAAAGTGTTTTTCCGGCTCCAAGATCTCCGACAAGATAAATAACTTCTTTCCCGGTTAATCGATTACCGATTTTCTCACCGATACTGTAAGTTTCATCAGCCGATTTGGAAAGGATTCGTGTAATCATGAATTTTTAATATTGCTTCAGGAACATATCGCAAAATATCTGTTGCAGTGAGACTAATTTCGCCAACACTACGAACAGCTATATCTCCGGCATATCCATGAATAAAAATTGCAGCTTGTAAAATAAGTTCTATTGGAAAAACAGGGTAAAATTGACAAAGCATCCCTGCAATGAGACCACTTAAGACATCCCCACTACCTGCTGTTGCCATACCTGCATTACCAGTAGGATTGACAAAAATATCACCTTTTGGAGTAGCGATAAGAGTATGATGCCCTTTCAAAACAAGAAAAACATTATTAATCATTGCGAATTCTCTACTAAGAGATATACGTTCTTTTAACACATCGGAAACAGTTCGACGAATCAATCGAGAAAATTCACCAGGGTGAGGTGTAAGAATAAGAGGAAATTCCCTATTTTTATTCAATATTTCAATCGAAACACCACTTGAAAAAAAATCCGCAATACAGTTTAAAGCATCTGCATCAAGAACGATCGGAACACTCGATTTTTCGATTATCATTTCGACAATACGTGTAGTATTTTCATTTTTTCCAAGCCCAGGGCCAATTAAAAATGTATCGAATTCTTTTAATGATTTTAATAAATCATCGGGAGAATTAATAATAAGTGTCATTAATTCAGGATGCGCGGAAACAGGAATTGATCTGTTTTCATAGGGAACTGCTGCTGTACAAAGTCCTGCCCCTGCTTTTAAAACAGCAAACGAACTTAATATACCGGCACCGGGTTTGTCAATGGAACCGCAGATCGTTAGTGCATGCCCATAAGAACCTTTATGAGCATCGATTTCTCTTTTTCCCAACATTGAATAAAAGTGGGAGGGTTCTATCAACCGGACATAATATTCCTCTTTTTCAAGAAGTTGACCAGGTATTCCAATATCTATTATACGTATCAAACCACAATATTTATTTCCATCAGGATAAATATGAGCAATTTTAAGTGCCTGGAAAGTCGCTGTAATATGTGCATTTACATGAATTCCCGAGGAAGGAAGAAATGCTTCCGATAAACCCGAAGGAATATCGATTGCCGCAATTTTAAAAGGTGAATCCTTCAAAATACGAAGCACTCCATAAAAGAAACCTTTAGTAACTGGTTGATTTAGACCCGTACCAAACACGGAATCGATTAAAAAAGTATCATGTGAGCAAAAAGAAGATAAAAGTTTCGAGATAGTCTCT
>JAKAGC010000428.1 GCA_021817755.1 Acidobacteriota bacterium
CAAACAGGCCTTCCGCTGTGGTGGAATAGTGCATCAAATAATTAATAATCTTTTAGTATAAAAGATAAAATAACACAGAATTTTGATATCCCGGGTTCATTATTAAGATGACCCGGGATTTTTTTTTATGGTTTTAATCAATTTATTACGAAATTTCTTTTGAGACTTCAACAAGAGAGCCGGTGGAATCGATATCAATCTTGAAATCCCTTTTCTGGAAAACAGAAATCATTCGCCTGTTTTCGGTGGTGGTTTCTGCTACGATTCGTTTGAGTTTCCATTTCATAGCAATTTCCATACAGTAATCAGTGAGGATACTTCCAAGCCCTTTGTTTTGCCATTCATCGGTAACCAATACGGCATATTCTACGGTTTCATGGTCAGGATCAGCTATTAACCTTCCAACTCCAAGTAACTGCCGTTGGCCTTCAATAGTCCTCTCAGCGACAATGGCAATTTCCCTGTCATAATCTATAAAGCAATAACGTATAGCCGCTTCATGTGTTTCCCATCTGAAAAAAGAACGGAAGCGAGCGTAAATGGATTCTCTTGAACATCTTGAAAGCATATCTTTCCACATGGGTTCATCTTCGGGTTTAATAGGCCGGAAAGTAATTTCTATATCATCTTCCATTTTTATAACTTTTACGAATTCATCGGGGTAAGGATGTAGCGCAAGGTGGCTGTAGGGTTCAACGGATTCTTTACTACGTTCCTTTTCTAAAATAATACGTGCATCAAGTGCAATGGTGCCGCGTGGGGTAACGAGTAATGGGTTGATATCGAGTTCTGCAATCTCGGGAAAATCGGCTGCGAGGTAAGATAGGCGTATCAATACTTCCACGAGAGCATCGATATTTACAGCGGGACGACCTCTGTATCCCTGAAGCAGAGGGTAGACTTTTAGGGATTCAAGCATTCTCCTTGCGAGACGTTCATTTAAGGGAGGAAACCCGAGTGAACGATCTTTAAATAATTCAGCAGTAATTCCACCCATTCCGACCATAATAACAGTACCAAAAACACTGTCCTTTTTTGTTCCTATAATCAATTCAACTCCATCTCTGGTATCGATCATGGGTTGTACGGTTACACCTTCGATTCGGGCATGTGGTTGCTTTTGCTTAGCGGAAGTAATAATACGTTCAAAACCTTCTCTTACACCTGTTTCATCAATAATATTCAACAACACACCACCAACATCCGATTTATGGGTAATATCTGGGGATAGGATTTTTAAAACCACTGGAAATCCAATGGATTTTGCAATTTCAACAGCCTGATCGGCAGATGAGGCTGGAAGTGGAGAAGCGACTGTGATTCCATAAGCACGCAAAAGGTTTTTGGAAATCTCCTCAGAAAGTATACTACCGGTACTTTCATTTTCAAGTACGGCTTGAAAAGGTTCCCGTAATTTTTCACGCCCCTGGGGAAATTGAACAGGAATTTCTTTCGGGGTTTCATAAAGAGTTTGTAAATTCCGGGAATAAGCAACCAGAGTCATAAAGGCACGAACTCCTTGTTCGGGTGTCATGTAAGTTGGAATTCCGGATTCATTCAAATCATGAATACTGCTATCCATTAATGATCCCCCCATCCAGATAGCCAGAATGGGTTTCTTGGTGGTTTGGGCCAATTCAGAAATACCTTTTGCAGTGGGACCGGGATTTGTCATGGCTTGAGGAGTAAGGATTACCATGACAGCATCGACATTGGGATCATCGAGTACAATACGAACAGCTTTAATAATACGTTTTGAACGGGCATCTCCGAGAACATCTACTGGGTTTCCATGTGACCAACATGGGGGGAGGTGTTCATCTAGCGCTTTGATTGTGGTTTCAGATAGTTTTGCAAGGGTTCCATTTGCAGCCATTAATGCATCGGTAGCCATAACTCCAGGCCCACCGGCATTGGTGACAATGGCAAGCCCGGGACCTGCGGGGATTTTTTGTTTTCCGATCAATTCCGTACAATCGAAAATATCGCCTAAATCGAAAACACGTGCAATACCGATACGCTGAAATGCAGCATCATAGATGTCATCTTCTGCAGCCATTGCTCCGGTATGAGATGCAGCAACAGCAGCAGATTCAGGGAAACGACCGGCTTTATATGCAACTATTGGCATACTTCTGGCGAATGCTCGGGCAGCTGTCATGAACTGTCTGGCTTCTCTAATGGATTCAATATATAAGATACTGGATTTTGTAACTTGATCTTCTCCAAAATAATCGATTAAATCACTAAAATCAACATCCAATGCATTACCGATAGATACGAAATAAGAAAAACCGATTTTTTCTTTAATAGCCCAATCAAGCACAGAAGCACAAAGAGCACCTGATTGAGAAATAAATGCAATATGTCCGGGTTTAGGAATACCGGGAGCAAAACTTATATTTAGATTAAGGCCAGGTACAATTACTCCGAGGCAGTTTGGACCGAGTATGCGCATTTCAGGAAAGCGTTTTTTTTCAATGAGAATTTGTTTTTCAAGTTCAATACCTTTAGGGCCGATTTCACGGAAACCTGCCGACATAATAATAATACCCTTAATCCCAGCTTCACCACACTGTCGAACCATTTCGGGGACTTGTTCAGCAGGAGCACAAATCACTCCCAATTCAGGAATACGGGGTAGGGTCTTAACATCGGGATAACATGGAATTCCCATAACAGCTTCACTGGTGGGATTAACGGGATATACAACACCCTGGAAACCTCCTCCAACTAGATTACTAAGTACTTTACCTCCGACACTTTTTGGGTTGGTAGTAACACCTATTAATGCGATTCTTCTGGGATTGAAAATATGATCCAGCTTATGGATATTCATGAAAGGCTCCTTGTTTAACTCTTCTATTATTCACAGGTGAAATATTTTTGAGTTTGAATCTGTTCCATATATTTTATCATTATTGTAGGTAAAGTTCAATTATGAAAAAAGTGAAAAGAGGGGAACTTATACGAAATTTTGAACACTATTATGAATTTCCTGACTCAATTCTATTTCTGAACAATCTAAATTTTCCCGGATTAATAAAAATTATCGTTTAAATGAACATATCCTGATAAAATGTTAATAAAGAATTTTCTTTTCTCGTTCTTTGAACATAGGAGATTCACCGACAATTAGATAATTAAGGCTTACATTGTAATGATCCGCCAAGTAAAGGATAAGATCAAAAGGAGGTTCAATGTGTCCTGATTCTGTTTCGGAAAGAGTTGTTAAGGATATTTCAGCAGCAGAAGCCAATTCGATTTGAGTTAATTTTATCTCTTTTCTTACAATGTGAATTCGCTGCCCCATTTCGATTAATAATTCCGATTTCTCCTTATTCATGATGCCTCCAATATTCAAGAGAAATGCATTGTAATGGTGAAGATCAAATTTTACCACATATCTTCTACTATGTAAATTATTACATCCTTTACCTTGACTTTGTGTAACACTTTAATTTATAATATAAATTACTAAACAAAATCAGGCATAAATCATAATAAAATGAAAACTTCAAAACTCTATTTTTGGGAAAACTACTGCATTTATAATTACATGTTACCTTTATTCCATCGAACATCTCTTCATAAAATGAATTACAGGAGTTTTATTTCTAAGATAATTTCACTTCTTCGAATTTCGATAAATAAAAATAGATTAAATCAAAAGAGAGGATTAAAGATATGGATATTAAATTCAAACTTACTATCGAATTAAAGACCGAAATCAATGATATTGTTGAATACGAAGGAGGCGAAGATCAAATAAGATATATCCAGGAAATTATAGACCAGGCAAAAAATAACAATGAATTCTTAATTAATTATTTCTTACACAGACTTTGTGAATTCAATCTAAAAAGTATTATCACTCCGGATATTATTCCGGTTATACATACATATAAAGATTACCTGGGATTATTTTCAAATATATTACCAAAAATTTCCACAGAAGCACAGAATTTCCTGGAACAATTATTCGGATACCCTTCTGAATTGAAACCCTTTAATTCGGAAGAGGCTGAAAAATACTTACGCATAATCCTGGCTCAGTTTAAAATAGGAAAAATTTTAAAGATTGATTTAAAGTTGAATGATAACATATAAAAAAATCAACGATATTGAAGATTAATCAGGATATCACTTCCATTCATTTCCCAATTCATTTGTATTCTGCGACTCTCGATTTAACGGGGATATAAGCTGTATGCCACACGGAAACCTAACCTGTAAAAAGCAAAATACGGGGGATCATACTCTCTAAAAGACACACGAAGTCGTTGGGGTTTACTGCACCAACTTCCCCCTCGATTTATTCTAAATTTTCCATTTTTTGTGCCAGTTGGGTTTTCAAGTGGACTGACTTTATAATAATTCTTCTCATACCAATCATTACACCATTCCCATACATTCCCAGTCATGTCGAAAAGTCCAATAGCATTGGCTTTTTTCTCTTTGACTGCATGGGTTGTACATTTTGAGTTGAATTCATACCACCCAATAACATCCAATTGTCCATAATTTTCTCCCAAGGAACCAGCCCTGCATGCGTACTCCCATTCGGCTTCAGTGGGTAACCGATATCGTAAACCTGTTTTCTTCCACATCCATCGACAAAAAGCCTTTGCATCATTCCAACTCACCATTACCACGGGATGTTCCTCAGTCTGAGAAAGAAAAGGATTTTTCCAATTGGCATTTT
>JAKAGC010000429.1 GCA_021817755.1 Acidobacteriota bacterium
CGCAACCGGTTCCAATATCGAGTGCAGATTGATTTTGACAGGTGGGTAAGAAATCGGCAAGAATGGGAGCATCTACGGAAAAGCGATACCCTTTCTTTCCCTGGTACACGATAACTTTTTTTTTATAAAAAAAATCAGGGCTAAGTGGGGGCTCCTGGGTAATTTCCATGTAATATTACTCCATCATGGGGGGTAGAGAATTAAGATATTGGCGGATAAGATTAAGACTGTTATTAACTGTTCTTGCCCGGATCATTTCACGAGAACCGGGGAGAACATGATGGACTGCCATCTCGTATGTTGGAGTAGAGAGATGAATAAACACGAGCCCGATGGGTTTATTGGAAGATTCCCCACCTGGACCTGCAAGTCCTGTAATCCCGATACCGATATGGGAATCGGTTAATTGGCGGATACCTACTGCCATTTCTTTTGCAGTTTCCCGTGAAACAGCGCCATGTTTGGTAAGGGTATATTGATCGACACCGAGGAGATTCATTTTTAATTGATTGGAGTAAGCAATGACACCTCCGAGGAAGATTTCGGAACTGCCGGAGATACTGGTTATGGTATGCCCGAGTCCACCGCCGGTGCAGCTTTCGGCAACACTGAGGGTAAGTTTGCGGTGACGAAGTTCATTTACGATGTATTGGGGAAAACTGATATCTTCTTCAGTTATGAGGGCATCTTTCATGCGTTCTTTTATTTTTTCGGCGAGTTCATCGGTAAGTTGTTGTGCTTCTTCAATGGTTTTCCGGGAACGTCCGATGAGATGAACTTCGATCATGCCAGGTGAAGCAAGGATAGTGGTTCTGGGATTCTTATATTTTACATAGAGTTCAGCGATTTGGGAATCGAGGCCGGATTCGGTGACTCCCCCGAATTTAAATGAGCGTTTATAGATATGGAAATTGCATAAAGGGGCAATTCGTTCTTGGAGTATTTTATCAAACATGGGTATCATTTCCTGGGGAGGGCCGGGCATGAGGAGGATTCGGGATTGTTCATCATCGATGTAAAGGCCGGGTGCTGTACCGAGGGGATTTGGAATAACTTCTGATCCTTGTATGATAAAGGCCTGGCGGGCATTTATTTCGGGCATTTGCATGCCTCGCATACGAAACCGGGTTTGGAGTTGTTCGACGAGTTCCTGGCGGAATTCGAGTTCTCGTTTTAAAGCATTTGCAGTGGCTTCCCGCGTGATATCATCTTCTGTGGGTCCGAGACCGCCTGTAATAACAACAAGCTGAGTTCGTTTATAAGCGTTTTTAATGACCCATGAAAGATTTTCCATATCATCGCCGACGAGGATACGCATATCGACGATAATGCCTTTTTCCATTAATTTCTGGGTAATATATACGGAATTTGTATCGACGCGACCGAGTTCCAGCATTTCGCTGCCAACGGCAATAACTATGGCTCTCATATAACCTCGCTTGGGATAGTGTATATGGGTTTCAATAAGAATAATGGATGAAACCGATACACTACCGGTATTTATTCTCTCCCATTATTATACCACAGAAAAAACGATTTTTATCAAAAGTTTTTAAGGGGTTTGGGGGCGTTTTTTCAAAAAAGCCCCCAGGTTTTATTCAGGGGTATAACCTATTTCATCAAGTGTGTCGATGATGGTTTGCCTGGAAAGATCACCGGATGTAACAACGGTAACCTCTTTTAGATTCAAATCGACAGTTATATCGGTTATTTGGGGTATCTGTTTCAGGGTCTCGATAATTCTCATTTTGCAATGTTGGCAACTCATATCAGGAATCTTAAACGTAAATTTTTCATTCTTGTTTTCCATTTTGGTACTCCTAAAAAAGTTCGGGGAAAATTGGAATTAAGCGATCAGGAAGTAGCGAGTTTTTTCCTGTAATCTTCGATAGCGGCTTTAATCCCTTCTTCGGCGAGTACAGAGCAGTGGATTTTTTCGGGTGGTAAACCGTCGAGAGCTTCGATGACTGCTTTATTGGTGAGGTGGTAAGCTTCTTCGACAGATTTTCCAAGAACCATATCGATAGCAGTTGTGCTGGTAGCAATAGCAGCGACACAACCGAAGGTTTCAAACTTGGCATCGACGATTTTTTCATCTTCGATTTTTAAGTAAATCCACATCACATCGCCGCATTTGGCATTGCCTACTTTACCGATACCATCGGCGTTTTCTATTTTTCCATAATTTTTTGTATCTCTAAATTTTTCCATTACTTTTGAACTATACATCATGTCAATTTCTCCTAATGGTTTTATTCACCTTAAGGGTGTTATTTATTTTTTATCCCAGAATGGGGACATACGTCTGAGATGAGCGGCGACACCGGGTAATACATCGAGCAAATGGTCTACATCATCTTCTGTATTGTATTTCCCAAGGCTGATACGCAAACTTCCATGGGCATCTTCGTGTTTTAGTCCGAGAGCAAGAAGTACATGAGAGGGATCGAGAGACTTGGAAGAGCAGGCGGAACCGGAAGAGAGAGAGAATCCTTCATGATCCATCATAGCGAGAATGGCTTCTCCTTCGATATATCTGAGGGACACATTGAGTGTATTATAAAGTTTCTGGTCTGTGTCGCCATTAATAAGAATTTCGGGGATGCGTTCGATGATTCCTTTTTGGATTTTATCACGGAGGGGGCGGATTCTTTTTTCTTCATCTGCCATTTCAAGAAGAGCGAGTTCTGCTGCTTTGCCAATTCCTACTATACCGGGGACGTTTTCGGTTCCTGCGCGGAGACCGTTTTCATGACCACCACCGAAAATCATAGGATCGATTTTGACTTTATTTTTCTTATAAAAGACACCGATTCCTTTGGGGCCATATATTTTATGTGAAGAGAAGCTGAGCATATCGACATCGAGTGCTTTAACATCAACGGGGATTTTCCCTACTGCTTGAACAGCGTCGGTGTGAAAATAGATACCTTTTTTATGGGCAATTTTTGCCAATTGGGTAATGGGTTGAAGTGTACCGATTTCATTATTAGCGTGCATAACGGTTATGAGTATCGTGGAATCCTTGATACTTTTCTCGAGATCTGAGGGATCAACGAGTCCATATTTATCTACGGGAAGGAGAGTGGTTTCGAACCCTTTCTTGGCGAGGAATTCAAAGGATTTCAATACAGCGGGGTGTTCGATGGCAGACGTGATAATATGGTTTCCTTTTTCTCTATAGCGGGAAACGACACCGAAAATAGCAAGATTATCGGATTCGGTTCCACCGCCTGTGAAATAGATTTCTTTGGGATCAGCGTTGAGAAGTTTTGCTACATTTTCTCTGGCTTTATCTATGGCATCGCGGGCGTCACCTGCTTGGCGATAGAAAGAAGAGGGATTGTGAAAATTATCGGAAAAAAATGGTAACATCGCTTCCAAAACTCTTGAATCTGTTGGGGTAGTTGCGTTATAATCAAAGTAATACTTTGTGCTGTTCATTTTTACCTCCACAACAAATATAACCTATTAGGTCGCATTTGTCAACACCTGAAAAAAATATATATAAGAAAGGGGTTAAAATCATTAATAGGAAATGCTGACCTGACAATTCTTGCACAAAAATTCTTTATGAATGCTTGGAAAACAGTCATTCTTTAAAAAATTTCCTTTCTGCATGCTCTGATAACTTTTATTCGGGGAGAAATTCCCATTCTGCTTGTTCTGACAACTGTTATTCCTGCGGAAATTTTCTTTCTGCTTACTCTGAGATGCGTTATTCTGGCAGAAGTTTCCATTCTACTTGTTCTAATAACTGTTATTCCTGTAAAGATTTTCATTCTGCCTACTCTGAAAATTGTTATTCCTGTAGAAATTTCCTTTCTTCTTGCTCTGATAACTGTTATTACTGTACAAATTTTCATTCTTGGAGCTCTAATAACCATTGGGCTAACAGAGATTTGATTTCCTGAGGGTCTATAAACAGTTTCGTTATTAAAAACTTTCATTGCAGGACTCTGGCAATTGTTCCGCTGAAAGATATATTCTTTCCCGGGATTCCAGAAAGGGTTGACATGGTAAATATTTGTTTTTCTGGAACACTGGAAACTGTTCCTTGACTAAAATTCCGTTTCTGGGAAGTGAGACAAACGTTTCTGGGGTACAAATTTTCTTCCCTGGGGGTAAAAAGAGGATTTAAGGGGGTTAAGAAATTGAGAAGATAAGCATATTGGACTCACATTTCGATAATCTAATAGAATGCATTTTAGAGATATAAATATAACTAATACCAGTAATAGTATTTACACTGTATTGGAATAGCAATTAAAATATACTAAAAGTGTTCTCAATGGATTGCTACGGGTGGAGTGAATTACAATTATTTGATAGTTATGGTTTTGGGGATTTCATCGGGCAATATGGAAATCATAGGGGTAGCTGTTTGAATTTTACTGGAATAAATAACGGTGCCATTCTCCCGAATTAGTAATTCCCTGCCAATATACTGCGTGGGGAGTGTAAGTACTAAAGTCAAGGGCTGATTGTAAATATCATTGGGCAACTGATCGGAAAGAGTTAAATCAATCTGTTCTAATTTTTCTCCATGAAAAACAGGATTAAAATTGACCTGGGCATGAGCCCGCTCACGAACATAAAGTGTTACGGTATTCAAGGACGCAACCCAAAAATCCCTCTCTTTAATGGATTCAAGATTTTTTTTAAACTGGAGATC
>JAKAGC010000430.1 GCA_021817755.1 Acidobacteriota bacterium
TCTCCAAAAAAATTTAATACGGTCATTCTCCATAATTATACTTGCATCCTCCGGTAAACCAATATACGGAAGAAGACTATAAGCTTTATAACACAAAAATGCTGTTACTAATCCCATTAGATAAGCCAGTAATATCTCATGCAAAGGTTCCGGTTTTTCCCTATCCTTATAATAAAAAAAGCCTATCCATAATAATACCGGAGCAATGATTCCCGCAGCGATAAGTTTAATTGTCATTCCAGTAATATACCTCGTTTAATTTACACTTATTCATTTCTATTCATTTAAACAAATTTTTAACCATGAGGTTTCGTGAAACCGGATTTGGAATTTTCCAAACCAGTTGGGCATATTTTTGATATATATATCACAGTTTCATTTTTAAATCTACCAAGATTCGCATTTTTTTCATTAAACGTAATCGATTTCAAATCACCTCATTCGCAAGCAAAGTCCGAAGGCATAGATTATATAATCGTTTTAAACTTGAGTTTTTTCTATCCCTCTTTACAACCAATATAATTTGTTATACAATATATAAACAATGAACACAAATTTTAATAATTATGCAAATAATAACCGCTGCCAGGATAATGAACTGAATAAATATAATAAGATTCATTTTTTCCTGCGGCGAAGTTGAAATATATTACGGAGGACTTATGTCAAAAAGAACAATCGTATTAATGCCCGGTGATGGCATTGGAAAAATAGTATTACCCGAAGCAGTTCGAGTACTTGATGCAGTTGGTTTCGAAGCTGATTATGTCAATGCAGATATCGGTTGGGAATTCTGGTGCAAAGAAGGCAACCCTCTTCCGCAACGTACACTCGATCTTCTAGAGAAGCATCACATCAGTCTTTTTGGTGCGATCACTTCTAAGCCCAAAAGTGATGCAGCCAAAGAACTGGCTCCCGAACTCCAGGGTAAAGGTTACGAATACTATAGCCCTATCGTCGGACTGAGACAGCATTTCGATCTCGATATCTGTATCAGACCCTGCAAATCTTTTAAAGGTAACCCTCTGAACTTTATCCGTAAAGGACCCGGAAATACTGTTGAAGAACCCATCATAGATGCCGTTATTTTCCGTCAGAATACCGAATGTCTTTATGTCGGTGTCGAATGGACCAATCCCCCTGAAAACGTTTACCAGGCTTTTATGACCCACCCCAAAATGAAAAATTTCGCTAAAACTCCTAAAGAAGAACTGGCTATTTCTTCCCGTATTTTCACCAAGAAATACACTACCCGTATTTTAAGAGCTGCTTTTGAATATGCTAAAAATTATGGTTACAAATCAGTAACCGTCTGCGAAAAACCCAATGTTATCCGTGAAACTTCAGGTATGATGTGGTCTCTTGCAAAAGAAATCTCAAAAGAATATCCCGGAATCTCAGTAAAAGATACAAACATAGATGCCCAGATGATGTGGCTTACAAAAAATCCTGAAACTTATGGTGTCATCGTCAGCAGTAATATGTTTGGTGATATCGCTTCCGATGGATTCGCCGGTCTCGTTGGTGGTCTCGGTTTTGCATGCTCCGCTAACCTCGGAGAAAAAGTATGTATCTTCGAACCCACTCATGGCTCCGCTCCTAAATATGCAGAATTCTCTCCTTCAATCGTTAATCCTATTGCAATGATCCTTTCTGCTTGCATGATGCTTGAACATATCGGTGAAAACGAAAAGGCTCAGAAAATTCAAGCTGCTATCGCAAAAACCGTTGAAGAAGGGAAAGTTAAATCTTATGATATGATGAAACTCTCCGGTTCTCAAGACGCTATTAATAAAGGCGCTGCATCCACAACGCAGATGACCGATGAAATTATCAAAAATTTGAAATAACATAAACCATTTTCAAATATTTGAGTTTTTCTCTTAAGGGGCGAATAATCATTCGCCCCTTTATATTTTCCACATTTCACACATCAATCATACAAAATACCCGTAATAAATTGAATATATAATCATTTTAAAATCCAGAAGAATCAAGTAAATTCCAAAACTGCCGATATAAAAGGTTGTTTATCTATTAGATTTCTTTTAGGAAAAGTGTTAACATGAAAACAAGTTTTAAAAGAGCCAGTTATATGTTATTGAGTATGTTAATTTTAGGAATATCAGGGTTGTTTCTTTCCTTGGGGCAATTAAATGCTACCTATGAAAACCATAAACAATCCATTGCAAATCTCTCCGAAAGGGTAGAAGCATTGAAAAAAATCATCGATACCAATAAAGAGAAAATTGCTCGGTACGATTTCATGAATTTTAAAAACAATGCATTTTCAGTCAGGTTTCCTGAATTTTCAGGCATAATTGAGACTGTTTACCGAAAAAGTATTATATATGGATTTAAACCTGAAGTCATATTAGGAATCATGAAGGTCGAAAGTAATTTTAACCCCCGTGCTGTCTCCTACCGAGGGGCATATGGTTTAATGCAGGTTAATCTCTCCGTATGGCAAAAAGAATTAAAAATAGATCCCAACCGGATTTTTGATATTGCATACAATATCGATACCGGAATGAAAATTTTAAAAAACTATCTTGATTTAACTCATGGAAATTTAAAGCGTGCTATTCATTTATATAACAATGGTTTCCTTTATAATAATACCAACTTTGCCACACGTGTAAATTCTGCAACACTTTCATTTTCTCCCACACCCGTAGTTGAATTCCCAGAAAATATAGGTGCAATAAGCTATTAATGATTTTGAGTTATTAGATTTTAATAATTAAGGGACTAGAAAATTATATCCTTGATACTTTGATATAATCCATTATCAAAAGAAAAATTCATAAAGATAGTATTCTATTAAAAACAGATATATTAATAGAGTAGCATTCTGCAATTTAAATCAAAATTTGAAATTTTTTGGACTAATGATAAAAACACGCGCCTGGCGCGGATCGAACGCGCGACCTTTGGTTCCGGAGACCAACGCTCTATCCTCTGAGCTACAGGCGCAAATTAATTGAAGTACTTATTATATCAAAATTAAACCGAATTCTCAAGCCCAATTCAATTAAAAAAGTGACCCGTTAAGATGATTCTCATTTTTTCAGAGACTTTGTTCCAGATTATCATAGGGAGCAGCAAAAGGGGCATAAAAAAATTTAACAGCAATTATTTTTATAGGCGAAACATGCATCAACTCATAACTTCATTCAATTGTTAAACGTAAAATTTTATTCCAACAACATTATCCTTTATTATCGCAGTTCTCCATATTTTCGTCAATATTTCAAACAACCTCAAAACGCCTTTAATTACGTACTTCTCTCTTAAAAGATGCATCATTAAATCATTTCAAATTATTGGTATTTGTTTTGCTATAATATTATGTAAGCAAATTAAACCGACAAAGATTGGAGGACATTATGCAACATAAAATATTATTCGTAGATGACGAAGCATCACTGAGAAGAACAATGGCAATCGGACTTAGCCAACACGGTTATGATACTGAACCCTGTGAAAATGGTATGAGTGCCTTAAAAAAACTTGAATCCTATATGAAAAATAATGTCAACCTCAGTGCAGCCGTTGTGGATATCCGCCTCCCGGACATCGATGGTATTAAACTCGTAAAAATTATTAAATTTAAATATCCTGGACTTCCAGTTGTACTCGTTACCGGTTATGCCGATAAATATAACAAGGAAGAAATTCGCGATTTAAAAGTTAATGCTTTCCTTGAAAAACCTTTTACTGCTGATGAGCTCACCCAACAATTTATTAAAATAATGGGAAAACCCCAAACAACTCCCATTTCTTCTGTTTCCCATGATAAATCTGAATCCAAAAGCGAATCGGCATATATGCTGGTACGTTTATCTGAAGATGCCAATATTTTTGAAACATATAAAAATCTTTATTATATGGAAAATGTCCTCTATTGTGATGCTACTAAAGGTGATTACGATATCTTTATTCTTGCTCAAGCCGATAATATCATCAATCTCGAAGAGATGAGCGAAAAAATTAAAAGTGTCCCCGGTGTACAATCTGTTGAGTTCATGGAAGTAGATAGCCCCGTTCTCGAAGAAAGCATTGCCTCAATTATTACTACCGCAGAAGATGCGCTCGCCGAAGATTCCACATCTACTATGAAATCAAGGGAAATGGGAAACCGGGTTTGTTCTTACATCCTGATGGAAGTAGAACGGGAAAAACTCGATGAACTCTACCCAACATTACGTCTTAATGAAAATGTAATCTATTGCGATTATACAACTGGTAAATACAATCTGGTTCTTTTTGTTACAGCCCCCTACTTCGAAGAAATTGACCGGTTCATCCAAGAAACCATTATAAAAATGGATGGAGTTCTTAAAGTAAAAGAATATCCAGTTGTCAGCCTCTTTGAAATGTAATATACTATTATCCTGATAAATATGAAATCAAAGGAAAAACACGGAAGCCTGGTACGAGGTAAACGAGGTAATATCCTCCGGGAATCCGTGTTTATCTGTTGTAAGGAGAATGCATGATAGATGAAAACAGCGTGGACTACTCGAAGGAAATCAAAAACTTCAAGTATGACCTCATTAACAAAAGAAAACAACATGGTGCTTTAATCCCACTTCTTCAATCGGCACAGGATTCTTATGGGTATATTCCCGAAAAAGCGATTCACTATATCAGTGAAGTG
>JAKAGC010000003.1 GCA_021817755.1 Acidobacteriota bacterium
ATGCATTTCTGGGGATTTCATTGATTTTAATGGCGATACATTTTCCCAGGAAAGATGATTGGGAATTACGATTAAAAAATATGGAGATCGATGAAGATTAAATTTTCATTAATTGAAAATACAAAAGGAGAAATGTTATGAAATATATTAAATGGACATTATGCCTGGTTGTTATTCTGTTTTTTAGTTTGGGACTCCAGGCCCAAATAAAAAATTCATTTATCGATAATAATACAATCGATACAGTTAAAGACGTATTAGTTAAAGAGTTCGGAGAATCCAACAGTACCAGAATAGATCGTGGTGTTACTCAAGCGGCTCAATCCTGGACCCAGGAAGATGGTACAAAAGAAGAGTTCATTGAGTTTTGTAAATCCAATTTCATTGGAGATCCTCAAAAACTGGAACTCTTGTTTAAGCGATTTGAAATGTACTCGGAGATGATCGCCGGTTATAATAATGAAATGTATATGGATATTAAGCAACCGGTAGAGCTTAATTGGGGAGAAATTTTACCGCTTGATGAACGCATGAGTGAATATTCTCCAATTTCCCACCTTATGGATGATTTTTTTAAAAACAAAATCGCTTTTATTATTTTGTTGAATTTTCCTGCCTATACATTGGAAGAGAAAATTAAATCGGGAGATAAATGGAATCGTAAGGAATGGGCTCTGGCACGTATAGGAGATATTTTCGATTCGCGGCAGCCTGCTTCTGTGGAACAAGAAATCACGCGCGTCACTGCTCGTGCGGAATTGTATATCTCCAGGTACAATATTTATGTGGGTAAGCTTGTGGATCAAAAAGGCTTAACTTATTTTCCTGAAGATAAAGTTTTGCTCTCTCATTGGAATTTGCGGGATGAAATCAAATCCAATTATAAAGAAAAAGATGGATTTGCAAAACAAAAAATGATCTATAAAGTAATGGAGCGGATTATTTCACAGGAAATCCCCGGTGTTGTCATCGATAATCCGAAATACACTTGGAATCCATTTACCAATACGGTTTACGATAATGGCAAAGTAATCAATGCGGAACGCGAACCGGATACACGCTATGCCCGGTTTCTGGATATTTATAAAGCTGAAAAAGCTTCCGATCCTTATTATCCTGCTTATCCGACTCATATAAAACGTATTTTTGAACAAGATAGAGAAATTCCCGAAGCAGAAGTTGAAGCGCTTTTTACAGGATTGCTCTCTTCCCCGGAAGTAGGACAAGTTGCTTCTCTTATTGAAAAACGGTTACACAGAAAATTACAACCTTTCGATATCTGGTATGATGGTTTTAAAGCGGATTCCGGTATTTCCGAACAGGAACTCGATAAAATTACCAAAGCCAAGTATCCGACGGGTGAAGCATTTGAAAAAGATATTGTCGAAATACTGGTGAAATTGGGATTCAGTAAAGAGAAAGCGGCATTTATTACCTCTCAAATTCGAGTGGATGCTGCAAGAGGGTCCGGTCATTGCGCCAGTTCTCTTATGAAGAGCGCAAAAACACGGTTGAGGACTCGGGTCACTAAAGACGGTATGGATTATAAAGGATATAATATAGCGGTTCATGAATTGGGACATGCTGTAGAATCAACAATTTCATTACATGATGTGGATTACTATTCATTGGTAAGCGTACCGAATATTGCCTTTACGGAAGCTTTTGCCTTTTTGTTCCAGGCAAGAGATCTCGATCTACTGGGTGTTAAAAAAGAGAACCCACAGGAAAAATACCTCGAGGCCCTCGATATTTTTTGGAATTCCGTTGAAATTATGGGTGTGGCTTTAGTAGATATGAAAGTATGGAATTGGATGTATCAGAATCCGGATGCTACTCCGGCCCAGTTAAAGGAAGCAGTTATCTCCATCTCAAAAGAAGTATGGAATAAATACTATGCACCGGTTTTTAAAATTAAGGATCAAACAGTTCTTGGCATTTATTCTCATATGATCGATTCCGCTCTTTATTTGCCGGATTATCCTCTGGGTTATGTGATTCAATCCCAGATCGAGAAATACATGGAAGGTAAAAATATCGGAACCGAAATGGAACGCATGTGTAAAGCAGGTAAAATTCTTCCGCAATTATGGATGGAGAATGCAGTAGGAGCGAAAATTTCTGTTAAACCGATGCTGGATGCAGTAAAAGAAGCGCTTCCCCATATAAAATAAATTAAGAATAGAAAATAATTATGTTATGCAATTCATAATTGTATAATTTTTACCCAATATATTACGATAAGGGCGCGGTTTTCCGTGCCCTTTTTTTTTGATTATCATATATAATGGTTCTATAGAGAGATGGAATAAAAAATGCATGAAGTTCGTCATGAAAAAAGAAAAACGTAGCGAAGACCGAGTAAAAAAAAATATACTCGTCTATATTGAAAATGGCGGGTATGAATTATTGGGAGTAAGCTCCAATCTCTCTTCCTACGGTTTATTTATCGAATCTCCCTATTCATTGGATGCCCAAACAATGGTTATTCTTACACTCGCCACTCCTCCCGGGGCTATTGAAATCGAAGGGAAAGTTTGCTGGGTTAAATACCCGGAAGATAAATTACCTCTCCATATACAACCGGGTATGGGAATTCAAATTACCCGGGCACCGGAAGAATATCGCCGTTATATTGATACTCTTCGGCACCCGGTATCATCCCATTATGCCGCGGTTTCTTAACCGCAGTGGATATATTTTCGAACCAGTTCCAATAAAGCGTCAGCCTGCCCAAAAAGTTTCTCGCTCAAATCTTTGTCGTTATGAGCCATTAGATCTTTTGCCAATTTATCGATCATTCCGGCTGGGAAAACACCATCTTTCTGGTAATATTCACGGTCTTTTAAGAGCATTTCTGCGGCTTCGTAGCAAGAAGCGGGAAGGTTTTTAAGATCGCAGCATTTACTGGCATCTGCACTTACATAAAGGTCTGCTGCTTTTTTCAGTGAATCTGGGTCTTCAAGTCCATGAAGTGCTGCCACAGTGAAACCTGCGAGTAATTGATGAATGTTAGCGCTTCCATCCGGGCTGCGAAGCTCTACTGTCTGAGAATTCATTGCTTTTTTAATTTCATCCGTTTCTTTGGGATTTGCATCTTTAATCATATTATCAACGCCGAGCCAACCCAATGGAACACGGACCAAAACAGAACGGTTTCGATCGCCCCAACAAATACGGGTAGGGGCTTCCTGGTGAGGAACCAGACGAAGGAAAGAGGTCGGAACGGTATTTCCAAAAGCAGTCAAGGATGGAGCAAATTTTAATAAACCTGCGATCATCTTCTTTGCTGTATCGCTTAATCCGTTATTATCCACCATCATATTCTGACCATCTTTTACCAGACGGGTGTGAATATGCAGGCCGCTTCCCGCATGGCCTACGATAATTTTTGGAGCAAAACTGACTTCAAGATTATATTTATATGCTACTTCCCGAACAACCCATTTTGCCACTGCCAGTTGATCGGCAGCATCTTCAACAGGACAAGGGAGAAATTCGATTTCATGCTGAACCCATTCTTTATCTGCCTGGATGATATTTCCGACTTCGGCGTGACCATATTTAATCTGGCCACCCATTTCACTAATATGTTTCATTGCTTCTTTTCGTACGACTTCCCATTTTGAAAAGGGATGAGATTCATGATATCCCTTCTGCTGAATAATGGGGTAAATGGAATCCAATTCGGAATAAAGATAATATTCAAGTTCGCCTAGAGCTTCCAGTGTAAAACCGGTACGTTCTTTCAAAACATTGTGAGCCTTCTTGATAATGTTTTCCGGGGAGTTTTCCATTGGTTTTCCCTCCCGGGTATAGTAAGAACAAAGTAAATCCAGTGTAGGGTAGGTAGTGAACGGATTAACAAATGCAGTCTTATAGCGGGGTACTACGTAAAGATCACTGGAAGTGGCATCGATATAGGAAAAAAGGCTGGACCCGTCCACGCGTTCCCCTGTAGATAAAATATGCTCCAGGTGTGCTTTACTGTTGATTACAAAGTTCAATGTTTTGAGTCGTCCATCTCCTCCGATGTACCGGAAGTTCAACATCCGAATATCATTACCTTCTATGAAACGGATGATATCTTTCTTAGTGAAGTCTTCTGCCGGCTTATCCAGGTATTGAACCAATTTGTTGGGATTTAAGGCGATACGTTCGTCCATAGTGTTTAACTCCTTATTTCTCGATTGTTTATTTTTTGTATTTTCAGTGTATGCAGAGATACATAATCTTATAAAAAAAACGACAAGAATACAAGAGGGGGAGTATATTTTTCATTAATTGGATTTCTGTTTAAGGTATTTTTCAATCAATTTACTTGATCCCGAACCACAACCGATTATAGAACGCATGGTTTCTTCAACAGGTATATCCACTACATGTACCCTTTGCTTTTCCACATGAAAAATCAAACCTGTAGTCGGATTAAGACCGGAAGGGACATAAACAGTAAAAATTCCTTCAGGGTGTTCGTCGGTGATAAATCCGGTCATTAAAACACCTGTTCCATAAACATCCACAAGAGCAACCCGGGAAAAAGGTGCTCTTTCTTGCCCCAGGAATTGCTTGATGGTTTCTTTAAATAAAGTATACCCAGGAGCAATTTTCAATATTCGAATTTCCAATGTATGATAAATATAGCGTCCCATTTTAGTCTTTATCAACAGACCGATAGAAAAACAGGTTAGAACAATAATAAATATAGATAATAAATGCGCAAGGAAAGTATATCCATGCGGTTGGGTTGTTTTTTCTACCACTTCAGTTAATGGATTGATAAGCCGGATCACAAATTCATATAACCATCTTAAAAAATAATAGGTTAGTACTACAGGAAGTATTACAGTTATGCCACCCAATAAAGTGGTTTTAAGAAAATTTTTTATACGTTTCATTTAAAATGTCTCCTAACATAATTGTATACACAACCCTTGCTTTTTTGCAAGAGGTATGGGATAATAATGCCGGAGAAAAGCATACCGGACAAAGAAAGATTTTGTTATTTTTTTATAAAAAAATGCAAGATGGTTTACAAAACCCGATATTTCTGGTAATATACTCTAATATACTCTAAAAAAAAGAAAAAATTTAGGAGGAACGTGTGAGTATCACAAGTGAAGACAAGCAGAAATTGATTGCACAATTCCAGCGGAATGCCAAGGATACAGGTTCGCCAGAGGTGCAGATCTCACTTTTAACAAAACGAATCGTCGGTTTAACCGGACATTTTCAAGAACACAAGAAAGATCATCATTCACGACGTGGATTGTTGGGATTGGTATCAAGAAGACGTAAATTGTTAGAATATTTGAAAAGAAACGATTATCCAAAATATTTAAAAACCATCCAGGAATTGGAGTTAAGAAAATAAATAGAGGCGGGGAAAACAGCGTTTTTCCCCGAAAACTATCTTGGGTAATGTTGAATATTGTGATATTAATACCACCACTCTAAGGAGAAGATTATGAAAAAAAAGATTGAAATAGAAGTAGGAGGGACTCTACTTACTATCGAGACAGATCGATGGGCAAAACAATCGAATGGTTCGGCAGTATTAACCTGTAAAGATAATGTTTTATTGGTTACTGCCAACATGAAAGAAGAATCCAAAGAAGGGCAGGATTTCCTTCCGTTGATGGTGGATTTCAGGGAAAATAACTATGCAGCGGGTAAAATTCCCGGTGGTTTTTTTAAACGGGAAGGCAAACCCTCCGAACGTGAAATATTACTTTCACGTTTAATAGATCGTCCAATTCGGCCTCTATTCCCCGATGGTTACTATAATGAAACCCAGGTTATTGCCATGCTTCTCTCAGCCGATTTCAGCATGGATTATGATTCATTGGGAATCATAGGCGCCTCAGCAGCGTTATTAGCTTCAACCATTCCATTTACCACTCCTGTTGCCGCTGTTAAAATCGGACGCCGTGATGGCCAATTCCTGATTAACCCAGGAGCTGGAACGTTGAATGAATTCGATATGATCGTTCAAGTGGCCGGTACGGAACAAAATATTGTTATGTTGGAAGCTGAAGGATCTGAATTCTCAGAGGAATCCTTCAAAGAAGCCTTAATTATTGCCGGTGAATGGATTACAAAAATTTGCCAGGCTCAAAAAGAATTGATTAATCCCGATAAAATTCCTGTAACCATAAATCCGGAAGCTGGCGAGATTTTTGAGAATATGCGGACAAATTATTCCGACCGTTTGAAAGAAGCAATCTTCAGCCCTGGAAAGTTAGACAGACAGGCGAAAGTCAAAGCAATTAGCGATGAGATCATGGAACCTATTAAAGAAGATGAGAAAAAGGCTCCGATGTATCAAAGCGCTTTCCATAAACTCGAATACGAAGTATTCCGAAAAACATTAATCGCTGATAAGAAGCGTAATGATGGACGCGCATTCGATGAAATTCGTCAGATTACGATCGAACTCGGTGTTCTTCCCAGGGTTCACGGTTCTGCGGTTTTTACACGTGGAGAAACCCAGGCACTGGCTACTATTACATTGGGTTCTGAAGACGATGCGCAACGTATGGACAATCTATTGGGAAATGGCGAAGAATTGAAGAAATTCATGCTCCATTATAATTTTCCTCCCTTCTCCGTTGGAGAAGTTAGCTTCTTAAAAGGCGCGGGGCGAAGAGAAATCGGACATGGACACCTTGCTGAAAAATCGTTAAAACAGGTTCTTCCCAATGAAGATGAATTCCCTTACACTGTAAGACTTGTATCGGACATTCTGGAGTCTAACGGTTCATCCTCGATGGCTACAGTTTGCGGCGGTACATTGGCACTTCTTAATGCCGGTGTTCCGATTAAAGCACCTATCTCCGGTATTGCAATGGGTTTAGTCAAAGAAGGTGATGATTTTGTCGTATTAACAGACATCGCAGGTTATGAAGACCATTTCGGTGATATGGATTTCAAAATCACCGGTACCGACAAAGGTATTACTGCTGTTCAATTGGATATCAAAATAGATGGCTTAAGCGATGAAATTATCGATACAACTCTTAGAGATGCCAAAAAGGCACGGTTGTTTATCCTGGAAAAAATGAAAGCCGCTATTCCGGAACCTGCTCGAACACTTTCCGAATATGCACCTGTTATAGATACAGTGATGATTAGTACTGATAAAATCAGAGATTTGATCGGTCCAAGTGGGAAAACCATTAAAGGACTTGTGGCAGAATTTAATGTCAAGATTAATACGGATGATGACGGTAAAGTCACTATTTCCGCTCCCAATAAAGCTATTTCAGAAGCTGTTGTAAAACGTATTAATGAAATCACTCAGTCTGCTGAAATCGGGAAAATCTATAAAGGAAAAATTACTCGTATCGAAGATTATGGTATTTTCGTTGAAATCTTCAAAGGTGCCGTAGGACTTATTCATATTTCGGAAATGTCCAACCGCAGAGTCGGAAACATCAAAGATTTAAAACTGTCTATCGGACAAGAAGTGAAATCCAAAGTAATCGGTATCGATAAAGATAACCGGATTAAATTGAGCAAACGGGCTGCCGAATACGAAGATAACGATTAATCGGTCCCGGAGGTTATAGTATGTTGCAAGTAAAGGTTGAACGGTTAAGATCAAAAAAAAGTGGTTTTACTCTTATCGAACTGCTAGTAGTGGTCATTATCGTCGCCGTTCTTGCAACGGTGGCGGTTCCTATGGTGGAAAATTCGGTAAAACGTTATAAAGAAATCGAATTACGCCGATGTCTCCGTGCAATTAGAACCGCCATCGATGACTATAAAAAATTTGTTGAAGAGAATAAAATAGAAGTCGATGAAGACACTTATAATTACCCTGAAAAAATTGACAAATTAGTGGATGGGATCGAATATAAAGATAAAGAAAACAAAGAGAAAATTATGAAATTCCTACGAAAGGTTCCAATCGATCCCATGACCAATTCCACCGAATGGGGCTTAAGGTCTTATCAAGATGAAAAGGATTCCAGTTCCTGGGGAGGGGAAAACGTCTATGATGTTTATACCAAATCCGAACGAAAAGCCCTTGATGGTACGTATTACAAAGATTGGTAGAAATTTTTCTATTTAAAAATTTTTCCTGTAGCTCTATAAAAAAGTAAGAAATCCAGAGGCCCCATCCCTATTTCAATTTGTTTTGCATAGGTTTGCATTTTTTTTTCAATTTCAAGATACCGGGAGTTTGATAAGGATGAAGGGATTTGAGTAATCACTTCCGCGGAAAGTAAGAAACGCAATACATGACGATCCAGTATAGCGAGTTCTTCTCCTCTTCCTATATTTCTAAGAAAGTGCCCCGCCTCTTTTATACCAATTCCTTTTATATGATTTACCAACCACTGTCTCGCAGTATAAATGTCTCCTTGGGCTGATAGAGTCTGCTTTAATCCCTTATTTAGGCAAAGACAAAAATCTCTGGCTTCCCGGACAAATTCGGATTTTTTGTATTTAAACCGGACTCCATAGAGGTGTTCAAGGATTTCTTTATCGGAATTCATGGAGAAAAAATCATTATCTTTTAGTCGTTGAACGGCTTCCCAGCATAAATCCGGTTTTGATTGAGGGGTGAGAATACAGAAAACCAGTTCATAGAGTATTTCCGTATCAGAGGCATTTTGCCAGATGGATTGAAAATCAGCCAGTCGCTCTTCGATTCGGGATTTTATATTATTATAATCCCGTATCAGTTCCGTTATCAATGTTTGCATCTGTGAATACTGAACCTATTTTATCCGGTAATATTATTAGCGGTTTCCGAATCAATCACACTCAGGAAATCCGGGATCATCTTCATCGTCTGATTGGGCGCATCTTTTATTCATGGTTTGAATAATTTCTTTTACCCGTTCCAATTGACTCATATCGGCAACCAATGTCCCGTTAGGTGTATCGATGATTGCAAGATTACTCACTCCCAATGCGGCAATGGGTTTATCCAGGGTAGAAAATATCATTGAATTATTTGAATCGATAAAGATATTATTTTTGCCACAAGATACATTCTTCGATTCATCTTTCGAATTCAAATCGTATACTGTAGACCATGACCCGAGATCATTCCATTTGAATTCAGCATGGAACATCTTCACTTCCGGGAGTTTTTCCATTAACGCATAATCGATGGAATCCGGTTTTATATTGGAAAAGAGCTCATAAAATGCCAATTTGTAATGGAAAACCTTTTCTAATTCATTGTACTGGATGAAATAGTAAGGAGAGTATTCTCCGAGGAATTCTTTAAAATATGATAATTTGTAAACGAACATACCGGAATTCCAGTAATAATTACCTTCTTTTAGGTATTTTTCGGCTACAGCCTTTTCCGGCTTTTCTTTGAATTCCATTAAGTCATGAAAATTGGTTTTGTTGAGCTTTTCGGCTTTTTCCTTGTTAAATTTAATATACCCGAAACCAGTATGAGGAATATATGGTTTAATACCGCAGGTGATAACACATTTATTATCTGCGTATTCGAGAGCATCCTTCATCTGTGCAGCGTATATTTCCGTATCGGGAATATAATGATCTGACGGAACAACCAATACATTGCCTTCGGGGTTGATCCTTGAAAGGTAGATGTTGGATAAGATCAAACTCGGGGCTGTGTTTCGGGGGGTGGGTTCCGTGATAAAGTTTAGCTGTCTAAAACCCGGTATTGCATCCATTATTAATCCGAGGTACCGGATTTCTGCTACAATGTAGATATTCTCTTCCGGGATGAAGGTTTTCAACCGATTATAGGTTTGAGTGATTAACGGTTCTTTTCCTACGATATTAAGGAATTGTTTGGGAAAATTCTCCGTACTCCAAGGCCAAAAGCGTGTTCCCTGACCGCCAGCTAATATTAGTCCAAAATTTTTTTTGTTCATATTTATAATTATCATAATTTTCAATAAAAGACAATATCCAAACCACGAAATCTTGACAATTTTTGTATTATTCTTTATGATTGTCATATGAAGGATAAACTAAAAAATGGGATTAACTATTTAAATCCTATTTCTTCGGACTTAGACAAGAACGAGTTCTCAACTGCTACCGGGGAAGGGGAAATATTACCTCTGCTTTCTATTTCCAAAGAAGATTTTCTCTCTTTGTCTTCTGCCGAGATATCCCGGTTAGTTCGCCAAAAAAATGATGATCTAACCGGTATATTCCTTGCAGATGGAAACCGTCGACTGGTTATGGCATTAACCGGAAAAACTCCTGGTTCACAAGGTTTTTACGAAGCTTATTCGGAGATTGCTATTTCCCGATTTATGCAAAATCTCGAAGTATTCTTTTCTCATGGAATCCGGCGTTTGTTTTTTCCCATTTTTGGAAATTCCATCCTGGAACGGGATAAAGAATTCTTACAATCCGTTATTCCTTCGCTAATCAATAGTCTTTTTCAGGATTCGGCATGGCTTCGATTTTATAACCAATACAATATTCGTGTTGAGTTTTATGGCTCTCCTGGCAAATTGGATGGTGTATTTCCTCATCTGGGCCTTTCTGGGAAAATTGGAGAGATGAAAAATCAAACTTCAGGGAATACCGCGCATATACTCTATTATGGTTTTTTTTCCGATTCCTGTTTGGACCAGGTTTTTAGTAGACACATTCTACGATTTATCGATGAAAAAGGGAAGGAACCCAATAGGGATGAGTTAACCCGGATTTATTACGGTGAATATGTTCCGCAAGCCGATTTTTTTATCAACTCCACTCGTGCTGCCGGATTAGGTGCTTTACCCCCACTGGCATATGGGAAAAACACACGGATTTATACCACTGCGGCCCCTGGAATTTTCGCTGTCGATTCATCTCTTATCAGGGAAATTCTTTACGATCTTTTAATCGAATCTTCCCTTTTGAACAGTTCTTCTGAAGCCAATTCCCTTACCCAACATGATCTCGATAATTTAAAGGATTTTTATTTTTCTAACCGGCATGTATTTACAGGACGTACCCGGAAAATAGGTCGATTCCAGGTACTTGATATCTAAATTTTGCTTTCGGAGGAAATGCGATTAATGTCTGATAAGAGAAATTTCAAGCGAATCCCCAATCCCTATAATCCTTATGATATAAAAGCAGGGCGTTCTTATTATAACAAAGCCGTAACCAATGAAATCAAACGTGAATTCGAAGGCCACCCTCCTCGAAAAGTGATCTTTATTCAGGGGAGTGAAGGCTCGGGGAAATCAAGCACCTTTAATCGCATTATTGATGAACCGGATATCATTGGGAATAAATATCTCCCCATCTATATCCATTCCAATAAAATTATTTCAGGGAAACCTGATGTGTTTTTATCGAACCTCTATGAAATCATCAAAAAAAATATCGATAAATATGGGATTCAACTATTTGATGATCCTTCCGAATCATTGAAAACAAAAATACTACTGAAAGATTTTTACCATCTTTTTTCTGCTCTTGAAAAGAAAGTGAAACCTTCCGATTCAATAATCTTATTAATTGTAGATGATTTCGATAATATATTGGAATTAAAAGATAACCATGAGCAGGTCAGTGAAGCAATCCAGTTTTTTAGAGAATTATCTGAAAAAAAGGATCGAATTCGTATCATCCTTGGCGGACGGACCGATTTACATTCTACTGCAAGGGAGAGGGCTATCGATTCTTATTTCGATGGTGTTTTAACCATTAAAATGAAAACGTTGGACACCCGGGAATTCAATGATGCTATTACTCATCCGGTAATGGATTGGGTCTCTTATTCACCGGAAGCGCTTGAAGAAATACGAAAAATAACAGGAGGGAATTTATACTGCCAACAATTACTCTGCTATTATATCATTATCCATCTTAATAATGAGAAAAAGTACAATTGCACCACAGAAGATGTGGTAAGCGCTGCTGATCTGGCTGTCATGGATGTACGAGAGGATTTTAATTATTTCTGGGAGAAATTGGCTGTACCGGATAAATTGGTCTGCTCTGCCATTATGGATGAAAATGAAGTTAAGAAACGGGGGCTTTATTATTTTATTGACCCTTCCGGTCTATTATCCCGAGTTTTCACTCCTGAAACCCTGAATGAAATCCTTTCCAGACTGCATGCATATGATTTTATTATTAAAATCAACGGCAGACGTTTTGATGATTTCCCTTTCAAAATTCCTTTATACGGAAACTGGATAAATAAAGAACACCCATTTATTAAAACTGTCGTAGACCATTTCGATACCATTGCAAAGGAAAATGATTTCATCTCTCTTGGAAAAATAGTTGAAGATTTGCCCATTGAAATGTTCCGATCAGACAGGAAACCCATCATCGAATTTTTACGGGAATGGTTTCTCCTGAAGAAATCACTTAAAGAAAATGGTAGTGTAAATCCATACCAGATCGAAATTCCAATCCAGGCGTTTTGTAAATTCCTGGACCTGGATATAAAGGAGAGTATTCGAACCGGTATGGAGTATTTTTCGATCGATTTTAGGAAATTAAATATCGGAAGTATTGAAGAGGCGTTCTTTATTATTCAAGACCGTCTCGAACCAGCGAAAGATGATATTCAACATCTTCGAGATATGATTATGGCACATGTGAACTCGATGCGGCCATGTCTTTTTTTCTGCTTGAAGAAAAATGACCGTATTGAAGAACTGGTGAAGAAAACGTTTTTAAATATTATTCTTATTGAAAACAATGATTTAAAAAATATATTATTTTCATCCAGACCATTACAGAGCTTAAAAGAAATATTATTCCGAAGGATTTCAAGCAGTCAGATTTCTCCATATCAGACAGATGGTCCGGCAATAGCGACATTTTACGGAAGAAACAGGGAATTGAGGAAAATTTTAGGTTCTACGAGCCGCAGCTTCTCTGTTGTTGGCGCGCGTAAGATTGGTAAATCATCCCTTCTTGCACGAATAAAAAAAGAACTCGAAGATATGGGGGCATATTCATTGTTTATGGACCTGGAAAGTCCTACTAATCCTGATCATCAATCTTTTTTGCAACGTTCCGAAATTGAAATTGGCCGCTTATTAAAAACAGATTTGAATTTTGAAAATAATATAGATACGTTTTGTTCTGTTCTTAAAAGTAAGTTGTCCCCCAATAAGAAACTGGTGTTCATCCTTGATGAAATAGATGATTTACTCTCCTACGATAAAGAAAAGGATTTCCCCTTAATACGGAGTTTTCGTTCATTGTTTCAGGAGGGGTACTGCCAGTTTATCCTTTCCGGATTTGAAGTTTTGCAGAATATGAAACGGGGAATTGATTCTCCTTTTTATAATTTTTGTGAGGAAATTCCGTTAGGGCCATTGGAAAAACAATTTGCTCTTGATTTGATTACCGAACCGATGGCAAATATTGGGATAGGATATGATAACCCGGATGATCGAGATTTAATCCTTGAATATACATCGAATCATCCCAATTTGATCCAGTTTTTTTGTAAAAATTTGATTGAAAAGTTAGATGAAAACCCAGATCCGGTTCATCACCGGATTATTTCATACATTGATATCAGTGAGTTATATGATTTTCAATATGAAAATTATGTCATCGATGATTTTTACATGTTTTATACCGATCTAAACATACTTGAAAAGTTAATCGTAATTATATTAGTGGAGATTTACCCGGATGAATCCGCTTTTCCGATAAAGTTTATTACTCAAAAACTCGTTGAAAACGGGATCCACCTCGATGAAGGACTAATTCACAATACCATCCGAAAACTGGCACTCCGTTTTATTCTTCTGGATAAAGGAAAAGGGATATATCGTTTCGCATTACCTCATTTCCCAGGAATGCTTCGCGAACGTGTCGAACCTGAAATGAAGGAACGGTTAGTACGGCGAATAATAGAGGAAAATACCCTGCCTTTAAGTAATTAGTATATTACACTATAAAGTTATTGGAGGATTGCAATGAAAATGAAGCTTTCAAAATGTATCGCATTAGTTACAATTTTAATTTTTATTTGGACTGTTGCACCTGCAAAGGATAAAGCTGCCGCTGTAACACCTGCGCAGGATCATGAAAAGATGACTCTTTCCGCATTAGGTGATTTATTATTATTTCAAAAAGTATCTGTTTTAAAGGATTCCGGATTTACTGCACTGGTAGATTTAATCCGTAATACCGATTGCACGTGGGCCAATTGCGAAATTCCATTAATTGATCCTCGTAAAACCTATCCCGAATATAGAAATGGCGATATCCCTTGTTATGCTGAGCCATGGACCGCCGATGAGTTTAAATGGATGGGAATCGATCTTGTCGGTTTTGCAAATAATCATACTCTGGATTACGGTATAATCGGATTATTCTCAACCCTTGAACAATTATACCGTGTAGGAATTGGTTATGCCGGGGCCGGGAAAGACCTGGAAGATGCAGCAAAACCCCGTTACATAGTAAGCTCCGGGGGAACGATCGGACAGGTTAATTGTGCCGGTTCATTTCATCCAGGCACCTGGGCTTCCTCAGCTCATCCATATATGAATGGAAGGCCCGGTCTTAATCCTCTACGTGTGGATCAAATCTGCAAGATTGATAAACAGACTTTCGATACTTTGAAAAAAAGCGAAGATGATATTTTAAAATATTTTGGCGAAGATCAACGTGGCGATCAAGAGAAAAAGAAAGAACAGAAAGTAGTGATAAATGAAATTACATTTGTTCCCGGAGAAAAATTCGATTTTTCTTATGTGATTAATGAAGCAGATTTAAAACGGTTAACTGAAGCAATAAAAGCGGCTCGCCGGAACTCTCGAATCGTTATTGCCAGTCTCCATGAGCATCGAGGTGCCAAACAAAGCACCATGCCTGCGCCTTTCATCGAAACATATGCCAGGGCGTGTATCGATGCCGGAGCGGATGTTTTTTTCAATACAGGACCACATCGTCCATGGGGAATTGAAATATACAAAAATAAACCTATATTTTACTCCCTCGGGAATTTCTTTTTTCTTCTTTCCGGTATCCAACATTCTGCTGAAAAATTAGCCGAATACGGACTTGATCCTTTTACTTTAGATTCTACTCTTCTTGAAGAAAAAATTGCCACCAATTATTTTAAAGATGATTTTTATTGGGATAGCTTTGTCCCCATAATCACTTTCGGTAAGGAAAACGAAGTCCTCGATATCAAATTATATCCCATTACCCTGGGTAAAGATCAACCGCTTTACAAAAAAGGAATTCCACGCCTTGCAGATGAAAAGAAATCAAAAGCCATTATAGATGAGCTTAAGAAGATGTCAGAACCTTATAAAACGAAAATCGATTATTCCAATAGTATCGGCACTGTACATATAAAGTAATAGAAATTTTTACTATAAGGCCGGAGTTCTTTTTTATAGAAAACTTCGGCCTTTAAATTCTAACAATATCCATTTATCAATTCGATTAATTGCTTTCCGCTCGGTCTTTTCGTAGGTTCTTTCCGAATCATCTCTATTATAAAATCGTTCAATTCCACTGGAATATCTTTTCTATAAACCGCAGGTTCCGGCGGTTCTTTTTCCAGGATTTGCTTGATAATATCAACAGGAGTTTCTCCAAGAAACGGTTTTTCCAGTGTTAACATTTCATAAAATACTATTCCTAACGAATAGAGGTCGCCAAGTGGGGAGTATTCCTGGTGGGCAATCCGTTCCGGGGGAAGGTAATTGATTGTTCCAAGTATCTCACCTGTTTCCGTTAACCTTGTTAGCGATTGTGTTCGTGCCAAACCGAAATCAAGGAGTTTTACGAAAGGCGTATCGCTTTTTTCAAGGATCATAATATTTTCCGGTTTAAGATCACGGTGTATGATTCCTCTTGAATGAATCTTGTCCAGTGCTTCCGTTAATTGCGTCATAATTTTTAAGCAATAGGGGATAGGAATGAGTTCACCTTTTTTTATTATTTCAGCCAGAGAATTTCCTTGCAACATCTCCATGGCAATGAATAAACGTTGATTGGATTCTCCGCGTTCATAAATTTTTACGATGTTCGGGTGATCCAATTGATCGATCATTGCTGCTTCGTTTAAAAAGCGTTTTCGGTATGTCGGATCTTTGGAATGTTCTTCACGGATTACTTTTAATGCAGCCGTTTTTTCTCGATCCATGATATGGGTTGCTTTATAAACGATTCCCATGCCTCCTGAACCGATTTCTTCAATAATGCGATAATGACCGATATAATTCTTTCTTTTCCAGAATGAGAATAGATACATGAATTGCTTAAATAATACTATTCCGATGACTAAAATTAATACGATACCCGCTATTAAAATTGTAGATTTAAGCCGTTCGCGGCTTAATTTTAATTTCTGTATCTCATTATTTTTTTGTAGTAGTTCATTATTCTTTGCAAGAAGTGCAATCTCTTTTTCTTTTTTCTGTGTTTCGTATTTAGTCTGTAATTCTGCCATCTTGTCATTGGATTCTTTACTCAAGATTTCATCTTTTATATTTACAAATAATTTGAAATAAGAAAGCGCTTTTTGATAATCTTTTTTTTCTTCGTAAATTCCTGAGAGATTTTTATAGATATCATGGAGTGCATCTTTTGCATTAATTTCTATAGCAATGGATAGACTCTTTTCAAAGGCAGAAATCGCATTGTCTATCCGATGTTGTTTGAAGTAAAGTCGTCCAAGGTTTCCCAGGATCTCTGCCACTCCTTTTTTTTCTCCCATCTCTTCACGGATTTTAAGCGATTCATTGTAATAGGTCAATGCCATATCATATTGACCCAATATTCTGTATATATTTCCCAGGTTATCCAGTGTAGCCCCAATATCCTTTTTATTTCCGATATCTCTTTTTAATTTCAGTGATTTCTCATAGTATACTTTTGCATTCCTATAATCTTTTTGTCCTTCTTTAACTACGCCAATGTTATTTAGATTTCGGGCGATACCTTCTTTGTTATTCAATTCTGTTTCGATTTTCAGGGCAGTATTATAGTATTCAAGTGCTTTATCAAAACGTCCCAGTTTCCTGTAAACTACACCAACGTTTGTCGTTAGAATCGCTTGTCCCGCTTTATCTCCTGATTCTTCGTAAATCCTTATCGATTCCAGGTAGTTTTCGATCGCTTTATCATACAGCCCCATTTCATCATAAATTATTCCTGCAATATTCAAACATGAAGCCCTACCTGGTTTAAAACCGATTTCATCGGCAATTTCCCCCGATTGTTTTATATATTCCAATGCTTGCTTATAATTGCTCTGTGTATAATATGTAATTCCTATATTATGAAAAAGGAATCCCATCTCTTTTTTATTGTTTTCTTTTTTTGCCAATTCCAATGCTTTGAAAAAGTAATCCAATGCTTTTCCGGTTTCCCCCAATACTTGATAAGCCGAACCTTCGTTCCGTAAAGCCATTGTTTCATTTTTTATATCTTTGTATTTTCGTGCTAATTCCAGAGCTTTCAGACTATAGTCCAGGCTTTTTCTCGGTTGATTGCTAACTGTTTTTTTAGCCAGAGTATTTAGAATTTCAGGTTTTTCTTTTTCGTTTGCATTCATTAGTTTTTTTTCAATCTCATCGATCGATTCAGAAAATCCCCATATAGAAACCAATGTGAATAATACCCCTGCGAATAACATCATAACCCGAAAACTTCCGCGTTTATTCATATTATAACTCCATCATGGTTATATAATAAATATCGTTTTTCCAGTCCATGAATTTATATTTAAAATTGTATCATACCCCTTTATAAAGATCAAATACCCGTTCTATAAACCTTTTATCGCCTTTTAATAATTTTTTATTTTTGTTAGATAAATAACCTCTCGAAAATAATTAAATCATTATCCCCGTTGAAATCCCAGTATATTTGTTTTACAATAGAAGATCGGAAACGAGGCTGATAATCAATGATAGAAAGTATTAAAACCAAGGTATGGGAATTATTAAAAGAGAAGCAGGTTTCTCTGGTAATGCTTTATGACCGGGAAGGGAAAATCCTCTGGCACAGGGGGCGGAAGATTAACGGTAATACTGTTCAAACCGGAGACGGATTTTCACACAGTGCTATTGAGAATACATTAAAAAGTGAAAATACTGTTCGCCAGGATGATGTTGTCATAACATTATCAGGTACCGGTCTGCCTCAATCCGCGCGAATATTGTATGTGAAGAGTTTAATTATCCGGCCCGTGCCCCCGCGTTATTTTTTATATCTCGATAGTGGAATAAAGGAATATTTTAGCGCACTTGATCTTGAGATTTTCAATGTCCTTGGGAATTTACTTGTCGATGTCATTCAACAGATTCAATCCCACCAGGAGGATACCGGAGGAATAAGTGGAACCAGTTCCGCTATTAAGGAAATCCGGGAACAGGTTATTACGTATTCCCTCGAAGAAGAACCTGTATTATTACTTGGAGAAACAGGTGTCGGAAAAAGTCACATTGCCAAGTTGATTCACCGGTTTTCCGGAAGAAAAGGGCCTTTTATAATTGTCAATACTCCTGCGATTCCTGAAAATCTTTTTGAAAGTGAAATTTTCGGACATAAGAAAGGTGCGTTTACCGGTGCAAGTGATAATAAAAAAGGATTGGTAGAGGAGGCTCATGGAGGGACTATTTTCTTTGATGAAATAGCTGAAGTACCTGCCACGTTTCAGGCCAAATTGCTTCAATTCATTGAATCACGTTGTTACCGTGTTCTCGGTGATTCTAAAGAGAGACAGGCTGATGTACGTATTCTGGCTGCTACCAACAGGGACCTTGCTCAAGAGGTAAAAGCAAAACGTTTCCGCGATGATTTGTATTACCGGTTAAATGTACTTCCAATCGATATCCCTCCTTTACGAAAACGCAGAGAGGATATAATAGCTATTCTCGATGAGAACGCCAATTTCTTACGTGGAAAAGTACTGGATCAAGAGGTGCGGGGTATTTTTACTGCTTATGATTGGCCAGGGAATATTAGGGAGTTGATTCATGTAATAAAGCGAATTGGTATCCAGGTAAATCAACCCGTAACGTCTCATGAAGTACGGTCATTAATTACCATGCGGAATAGTCTTGAAATAGGGTCCCAATTGAATTTTTCTTTATTTGATGAAGAAATAGCCGTAGGGAAGAGTTTCTGGGAAACATTGTGGAAAGCGTTCCTTGACCGGGAAATTTCGCGAAAAGAGATAAAGAGTATTTTGGAAAGGTATTTTACATTGAGTCATAATAGTTTAAAAGGGATGTCTCAGCGTTTAAACATTCAGGAAAAAGATTATCCACGATTTATATCTGCTTTGCATAAATATCAAATCCATCCCGGAAAATAACCTTATAAAAAATTTTGGGGAGTGCAGAACCCTTTTTATAAAAAGGGTTTTGCAAAATAAAATCAAGGTATAATCCATACCCTATACGGTATTTCCTGGAATCTTCTTTATATCAGGCTTTCACCTCATATTTTAACTCATATATATTATTCCATACCACCCAGGGTATGCGTAATTTTGCCAACCATTAAAATCTCATTTTATATAATACCCAAATACTTCGATAATAAAGGGGTTTCAGGTTTTAACACTTTCTCCAAATTTTACTATTTCTCCTGGCAAGTAATTTGCATTTGATTTCATATTGAAGAATTAATTAACGCGATTATTAAAGGAGATTTAAATATGAATAGTATTTCCATTAGTTAAGATTGTTGTGTTCGTCAATGTCATTCAGTTCGTTGTGCCAGAACTTTCGGTCGGCTTCGTCTGCCCTGTGTTGCGCAATTAGGTACAGGCATAGTATACCTAGGCATAGGCAGGCAATGGTTAGGATGGTGTTTAACATGATTAATAATTTTCTGCCTCCAGGCGGGTGATAAAAAAATGTATTCCACTGGCACATTC
>JAKAGC010000431.1 GCA_021817755.1 Acidobacteriota bacterium
CGTAGGGGCAGGCCACTGTGTCTGCCCGAATTTTAAACTCTTCCCACGATATGTACTGCGTACCCACCATCTATTTTCCGCCCACGAATTACCACTAATTAAACGAACAATTAACTAAAAACCATTTATTCAAAGATTTTTTTAACCACTGATTTATGCAGATTAACACAGAATTATTAACCGTTTTCCCATGAATTTGCAAAAATTCACACGAATACCTTTTGTAGGGGCGATCCGCCGATCACCCGGCTGTTTAACATTATACCTTATTCTCAATTTATTCGAATGTACACAAAGGAACTCCCCAATAAAAATAACTGAAACCCTCTATTGATGTACGTCTTTTGTAGGGGCGACCTGCCGGTCGCCCATTTTAGATTAAAAAAAATCCTATTATTGAACCTTAAAGGTTACATACGCCATTTCCTTTCCATTATTATCTGTATCATGCATCCGGAAATCATATGTCCCGGGAGTGGTAGGCGCTTTGAATACTAATACTCCACTTTTTGCACCTTGTAAATACTGATACGTTATATCATTTCTATCATTCTCAGCTTCACTTCCATGAGATATATTGGATGGTATTATCCCTATCCAGGCATTGTTCGCAAACCCTTGCCCTGCCACAAATTGGACCTGAATATTTTCCCCTGGCCGATACGTGTTCTTTTCGATAGATAACGACCCATTTACACTCCCTACTGTAAAGGTTATTGAAGCAACTTCCTTCCCACTACTATCTGTATCATGCATACGAAAATCATATGATCCGGGTTTGGTCGGGGCTTTGAAAATGAGTACGCCACTCTGGGAGCCTTTCAAATATTGATACGATAAATCATTATTGTCATTTTCTGCTTCACTTCCATGGGCGATATGAGAGGGTATAATTCCAATCCAGGCATTATTGGAAAAATTATCTCCGGCAATAAATATTACTCGTATTTCCTCACCTTCTCTAAAATTTTTCTTTTCCAATGATAATGACGCAACGGGCTTCCCAACCTGAAAACTTATTGAAGCAATCTCTTTACCATTATTATCGGAATCATTCATCCTGAAATCATAACTTCCTAACTCGGTAGGCGCTTTGAAACTTAACACTCCACTGGTTAAACCTTTTAAGTATTGATAAGTTAAATCATATTTATCATTTTCAGCTTCACTGCCATGCGCAACATGCGATGGAATGATTCCTATCCATGCATTCTGTGCTACCTGCTGGGTGACCTCAAAATGTAGTGTGATATTTTCTCCGGGGGCGAAAACCGTTTTATCTATGCTCAATTTGGAAGCAGATAACGTTCCAAAAAAACATAATGAACTAAATACAAAAATTAAAACAGTAAAAATCCTCATTGAATAACGACCTCTAATTTTCATGAATTCCTCCAGTTGAATCCAATAATAACAAAAAAAAGATGCGATTTCAACCCTTTTATCAATTAGAAATCCGGCCAAAATGAGATAATACGATATATAGTAGGTTATAATCGATGGAATGTAAGGATAATTTTGGATTATTTTCTACAAAATTTTTTTCCGTAAGAACCCAAAAGCAGATGCCCCAATAGGCTTAAAATCAGAATTCCCGGATTTTCATTTTTTAAGTTGAAATCTCGGTAAAAATCTTATACAATAAAGGAAAGAAAAAACAACACGAGAAAAAATATGAAAATTTACCTTGCATCAGACCATGCCGGTTTCGAGTTAAAAGAAGAAATCAAAACTTTCCTTGTTAATAAACAGTTTTCAGTCGAAGATATGGGAACATTTTCCAAAGATTCGGTCAATTGGGCGGAATATGGAGCAAAAGCGGCTGCTAAAGTTTCCGATAATCCCAATGATTCCCAGGCAATTGTAGTATGCGGTTCAGGAATCGGTATGTCGATGGTAACGAATAAATTTAAAAATGTCCGCTCTGCCCTGTGCAATGATGTTTACTCGGCAGAAATGAGCCGGAAACACAATAATGCCAACATCCTGAGCCTGGGAGCACGAATCGTCGATTCGTCCACTGCTCTGAAAATAGTCGATACCTGGCTGAATACTGCTTTCGAAGGGGGAAGACATCAAACCCGGCTGGACTACTTACATAATGCCATAGAATCCAACAATTTTAAATAAATTCATGAGTAATATTAGGAGACGAATATGTTAGAGAAAGATTTATTTCAATTGGATCCGGAAATAACGGAAGCTATTCTTCATGAAGTGAACAGGCAAAATGATAACCTGGAACTGATTGCTTCGGAAAATTACGTACCAAACGGAATTATGGAAGCAATGGGATCGGTCTTAACCAATAAATACGCCGAAGGATATCCGACAAAAAGATATTACGGTGGATGCGAATTCGTCGATGTGGTGGAACAACTGGCTATCGATCGCGCGAAAGAACTATTCCAGGCTGACTATGCCAATGTCCAACCTCATTCGGGCACCCAGGCGAATATGGGAGTCTATTTTACCGCACTTCAACCTGGCGACACGATGTTCGGACTGAACCTCTCCCACGGAGGACATCTCTCCCACGGCCATCCGCTGAATTTCACGGGGAAATACTACAACGTTATTTTCTACGGTGTAAACAAAGAAACGGAAACCATCGATTATGATGAATTACAGGAAATGGCCCTTCAACACCGCCCGAAATTGATTATGGCTGGTGCTTCTGCTTATCCGCGTAAGCTGGATTTCGAGCGTTTCAAAAAAATCGCAGACAGCGTGGAAGCTATCCTGGTAGTGGATATTGCCCACATCGCAGGTCTGGTAGCCGCAGGCGTTCATGCCTCCCCGGTTCCATATGCGGATTTTGTCACCTCTACCACCCACAAAACCCTTCGTGGTCCCAGAGGCGGTCTCATCCTTTCAAAGAAAAAACATTTGAAAGAATTACGCAAAGTGGTATTCCCTGGAGTACAGGGGGGACCTCTTGAACATATTATCGCTGCGAAAGCGGTTTGCTTTAAAATGGCGATGCAGGATGAATTTAAAACCTATCAAAAACAAGTTCTACTGAACGCACAAACGATCGCATCCGAATTGAAAAACCAGGGCTTACGAATCGTTTCAGGCGGAACAGATACCCACCTGATGCTGGTGGATGTCACTCCTCTGGGAATTACCGGACAGGATGCTGAAATCGCTCTGGATAAAGCGGGTATTACGGTAAATAAAAACACGATCCCCTTTGATCCGAATCCACCGATGGTTAGCTCTGGTGTTCGTATCGGTACTCCGGCAGTAACAACCAGGGGTATGAAAGAAAATGATATGAAAACGATTGCTTCTCTTATTGGTGACGCATTGAAACATACTACGGATGATAACTATTTGATAGGAATTAAAGGGAAAGTAAAAGAGTTGACTTCAGTATATCCGATCTATAAAGATATTATTGAAAAATATTCGATGAAATTTAATAAGTAAGAATTTTACTTATAAATAGAATTTAAAGCGCATTCCTTTGGAATGCGCTTTTTTTTTGTCTCAAAATTCAACCTGTTTAAGAATGCTGATTTTTGGGAGAGGAAGGATTAAATGGCTTTTTCGATAATTTTTTCGATCCAACCACCGAGTCCGATAGTAAAACGAATGTATGGACCATTAATTCGAGTATCTGGGCCGTTACTAATGGGGATATGGTTTACGCGCCAGTCGTTTTGAAAGGGAGAGAAGAGATATCCGATCCGTACGCCAAGTACCAGGTTGTTTTTCCCATGATTTTTCTTTTTGAATTTATGAAAATAATCGACTCCCATACCTACATTTAGTAAAAAGTGAGTTACAGTTGAATCGCTTCCTTTTTGAGTTCCCGTTATATCGTCGAATGATTGGGATTCGCTCTCTCTGACGCGTAAATACATACTTACCATTCCAAATCCGACATAAGGATAATACATCAATCCTTTATCGGATTTCAAGAGGTATCCACAATTCAGGACTGAGTATTTGGTGCGGCTCGATGAAAAGTACCGTTTATCATCCGTATTGGTATTGCTTAATGTACGGACAATTTCCAGGTTCAAAACGATCTTTTTTAACATAAGCAGCCCCCCGATCCCCAGTACCGGGTATTGTTCATTGAGAGCAGGATAACCTTTTGATTCGAGGAAATTATTTAAATTGTTGAGATTAAAACTTTGAGCACCGAAAATAAGATAACCGGCATTAATTCGCTTTTTTTTTATAAATTTGGAAATGGTACTCATTTCTTCGGGTTCATCTTCTGTTGCCCTTCCCTCAATAGCAAAAATCATCAAACATAAAAGAATCCATACAAAGAAAGGTTTCGACTTAAAACCACCAGTCGTTTTCATAAAACCTCCATTTAATACATATTACCGTTGAAATTACTGTTGATATTACCACTGATATATGGCCATTCAATTTCTTTGGGTCCAAACCGCCAGGTTATGAACCGGGTGAGAATCAGTTATATCATGAGAGAGAAAAATCGTCAAGAGAAAATGAAGGGGAAAAAAATTCAAAAATCGTTTTCATTAAAAATCTATTGAAATATAGTGAATCCTGTTATATAGTATTACTTAAACGTTTTGGATCCCTATGGAGGTATCGATGAAAATAAACCATATACATGTTAACATTTTATTTGTATTAATCGTACTGATTGCCATTTTTTCTTCT
>JAKAGC010000432.1 GCA_021817755.1 Acidobacteriota bacterium
TAAAGAGTTCACCGAGGTTGGATAACATAAGCATTTCACCATCATTATCCCCCATATATTTATAGTAACCACGGAGGAGAAAGAAAATCCGTAGAGCACGGCGAACCTGACCTGTTCCTAAATATATAGAGGCAATGCGGGATAGAACAATCCATTCTTTATGTTTATCGCCGGTATCCCGTGATAGCTTCAACGATTGGCGAAAGTATTCCTGCGCCTGATCTGTGTTACCATCGTTTTGAGAAATACTTCCCAATGAAATCAAGGACGATGCCTCACCTGAAATATCCGAAGTTCCCTGAAATTTTTCGAGAGCATCGCTATAATATTTCAATGCGACATCCGGTTTTCCCCAGATTTTATAAAGGTCTCCGATATTCCCGAGTTTATACGCCTGGCCTCTTTCATCTTCCAGGTTTTTGCTTAATTGAAGGGCATCTTTAAGAATGGAGAGGGCTTTTTTCATTTTTCCCATTGCTATATAAATATACCCTATGTTATTCAGGCATAGTGCTTGACCCTGTCTTTCTTTAAAGTGGGAATAAATACCCTCTGCTTTTACGAAATATTCCATCGAGCGTTTTAAATCGCCTTGTGAATTCATATAGAGTGAACCCAATTGAGAGAGCAAGTTCGCTTGCCGTTTTATATTGGGATTCTTTTTCATCGATTCAAAATCCAACATCTCCTGTAAAAGGGTGATTTGATGACTATTTTTTTCCTCTCCCTTCATCTCCGTTTTCACTTTTCGTTCCACCCAGGCGAGATAATCCTCTTCGATAAAAATATCGAAAGACCCGGTCCTGAAGGACCAGAAATCGGGTGCTTTCCATTGAAGGGTTTTAAATAGCACACCGGAAGGAATGAGAAAAATAACGGTTTTTTTATGGGTGGAATAAAATTCACGGGTTATATTTAGAATGGAGGTCGTCTGCGTTTCCATTTCCCCTTTCAGAGAAATAGCCAGGCTATCGACGACGTAGAGAGTTCCGGGAGGATCGGAAACGGGGAATAGTTCGTTAAGTTCCCGGATATTGCTGTTCCAGGTCACCGGTTTTATGGAAAGATTCCCATGCAGTTTTTCTTTTACATATTGAATAATGATATCCCGTGCCTTTGAGCCGGAGATACCGATCAGGAAAAATCCACCTCTCTCAAGGGTTATATCGATCATCCGGGATAATTCGTCGAGGGATTCTCGTGTTTTAAAACTCGGTTGCAGCAGTTTAATCCCTTTCACGGCAAATCCCGGAATAAATTATTTAATCATGGGCTTTACGACGGGGTTAATATCGACCCACCGGTGACCGTTCACATATTCCAGAAGTACTTTGGAGTGAAAGAGTTCCATTTGGGTTTCATAGTCTTCCACCGGCGAGCCTGCTTGAACGGCTTTTAAAACATCGAAGTGGCGTTTTTCGAACCCCCGTTCGTATTCGTTTCTCAATTGGGTAACAACTGCCTGGACGGTATCGGTTTCGATGGTATCAAAGCCCTTTGAAATGGCTTTTACGCAGGAATTTTTCAAAATACGTACAAATTCGCGAGCAACACCGCCGGAGTTTTCAATGGCCATCTCTGCTGCATCGGTATTAATCAATCGTAAATCGACCCGCTTTTCAAGAAATTTCTTCATGCATCCTGTGGGATCGATAGGCCCGGGTAATAAAGAACCGGAGGTCATACGTTCCCGGACTTTAATATTGGGAAGGATATAGGAATTACTGAACACATTGGATAGCCGTTTGAATTTAATGGAGTAAAACAGGGCAATGGGAATAGTATAGATAATTTTACAGCGAGGAAGAGTCATGTATGATCCGGCGTCTATAAATAATTTTTCCGCCCGTGTAATATCGGGTATTTTTTCCAGATCGTCGATAATAATGAGTAGTTCTTTTTCATCTAACCGTGTTGCGATGAATTGAATTAGGGTATCGATTACTTTCATCAGGCTGGTAATATTTCGCCTGACGATTTCGCGGATGTTGTCTCTTAGAGTGAGTTCTCTGAGAAGGATGACTGAAACCCGTTTAAAGAAGCGGTAGATTTTTTTAGCAGGGTTAATTTCTTCCGGTTCCGGGTCGAAGTCTTTCACCCCTGATTTAAAATAATCCATCCAGCCTTCGATACTTTTCAGAACCTGGGGAGTAAAGGAAATGCCTTCGTCGCTGGCTTTAATGTAGAGATAAGCCACAAAGCTGAGGAGAAAATCGATATAATCGATATCGATAATATTTAGAATTTCGCTGATGGAGTATTTAATGACCAGAAATTTATCCCTGATTTCTTTTAGGGAGGCGAAGCGGTTTAGTTCTGTAGATTTACCGCTACCCATGTGGCCTGAGAATAGAATTTTATCATCTCCCTGGCTCGTAAGCAGGTAGGTTTTCAGTTCATCCATGGGGTTATCTTTTCTTTCCACGTAGAAAGAAGCCGAGGCAGAGACCGGGATTTCTTTTCGATCTTCGAAAATCAGGGACGTTTGTTCGTTGAGATTCCCTACGGCAGTGCGTAGAGAAGTTGCTTGCAGAGGATTCGGAGATTTATTAATCCCTACCGTATCCCCTGTTTGTTGTTTGTTTTTTTGTTTAATCGGTGATTTCATGTGCTTCTCCGGGGTAGCGCCATTATCATATTGTAACATTAAACGAGTTAAAAAAGCAATGTAAAAAAATGGCTTTCAATTAAAATAATCCTGTTCCACCCGGTTGAACTGATAAAGTGAACTTTAAATTTTATCCGGCCTTATCATAGGGGAAAGTTTATCAAAAGAGACATATTTATTAATTCGTTAGATAAAAATACAAAATTTATGATAAATTCTTGACAGAGAAAAATAATTATGGTAATAAATATTTTGAACTAAAAATAGTTCGTAATGGAGGCATTTTTGTTAAACAAATTAAAGGATTGGCCAATGTGCCTTAATCCTTCTCGATGGAGGTATAAATGAAAAAATCTGTTGCTATAATTCTGTCATATTTTTTTCTTGCAACTTTAGCTGTATTTGGAAGCGGTGGTGTTTTGATGTCGGTTTACGGTAAAGCAGTCTATACGGAAACCAATACTCCTATTCCCGATTTTTCGATTATCTTCTTTTTAAAAGAAAATGGAAAAATTATCGAAACGAAATCAATAAAAACAGATGCAGATGGTTATTACAGGCTGAGGTATCTTGAAAAAGGGAATTATGAGTATATGTTTGAGATTCCAGGGAAAGGCATTACCCAGGTTATTGATTTCGAAAACAATCCTTCCTCTGATCCCTACGCATTTGAAATCCAGGAAGGGCAGAATGTTAATTTAAATTTTTTTATTGGGAAAGGGCAATACACACACATTGAAAAAGAAATTGAAACTAATAAAGTTGTTAATATTCGATTCTATCTTGCCGAACCACCTATTGAATCAGCACAAAAGGAGTCTTCAATGCTTCGCACTACCGGTTCCGGTAATTGTAATATCATTATTAAAGAATTTATTGATTCTCCAGCCGCAGATAATGAAAACCTTGGGACTGCAAGGAACGGTAATCCTGCCGGTGGGAAATTTGATCCCCTTTATTGCATCAATTGGAATGTAGATTGTCAAAAAGATAAATGTGTAGTGACATACTTATTAATAGAAATATACGGTATAACAAAAATTCACAGTGCCAATTGGTTTAAAACCACTTTTGGAACAAACTATTTACCTGGTTATGAAATTTGCCTGAGAAATAGTATAATAGAACACGAAAAAGTACATCAAGAGGATTTTATTCAATATGTAAACGACAATTTTTGCAAGATTGCCGATGAAATCCAAAATATTAGCGTAAAATGCAAATGTATAGGTGGAGGGGGAAATAAATGTAGCGATATGCTAAAAGAAAAGGTAAATCAATTTAAGACTGCTCTTGATTCTTATATGAAAAACGACAGTGAAGATAATGCCTATGCTTTGAGCCTTTCTCTGGAAAAAGATTGTAAACAACAATACAAATAAATGGAGGTAATCCATGAAATTGAAAATTTTTTTTATGCTTGGGATGCTTATTTTTTTTCACCTACATTCAGGTACAATTGAAAGTCAACTACATTACTATTTCGTCCGGAACCCGGATCCAATAGTTATTCCTCATGATATCGATTTCAAGTCATTTAGTACCTCATGCAAAGTTGAACTTGCATATGAAGGGGATTGGATCGGTGGCTGGAGTTTGAAAAAGTCATGCTTTATTTATTATGATTACCTTTACAATGTACAAATAATCTACCAGGGCCTAAACGATCAAAAACTTTTTGAAATTACTGTACCGGATTCATATACTTCAATTAATAAATCTCCCTATTCTCGAACGATGATCTCTGATGGGACTGGGAATTTTCTATTCAGGGAAGATAGGGTATACTCCTTCGATATTGCGCTATTCTCCCCGGTTCTTTTTGAGTTCAACGAATTAAAAGAACTTATTAAAACGAAGAAAATTCAAAAAATTAAACTGATAATAAAAGATGGAAATGTTAAGGCGGAGGCACATTGTACCGGGAAAGACTCAGAAAGCGAAGTTGAAAATAAGGAAGTTAAACTCAAGTTTAATCTCGATAAGACATTTATAATCGGTGTTCGTTATGACTAAATGCCGGTTATGAAAAATTCGCTA
>JAKAGC010000004.1 GCA_021817755.1 Acidobacteriota bacterium
AACCGTACCATCGATGAGAGTATATGATTCTTGAGAGGGAAGGTTTTTAATTTTATCTCTGAAAATACCCTTCAAATTTATATTCCATTTTTTCATAGTATAATTTAATACTAGTGATGCAAAATTATGAGATACATCTTCATTAGTTAAATGCAGCATATGGGTATAGGTCCCGTAAACCATTAAACTTTTTATTGGAGAATATTTAAATTCAAACTCCAATCCACTTGTTCCACCTTCGCCCTCGTAATTATAAAAACCTGGAACTCCAAGTATATTACGAGGATCATAAGGAATTTGACCCAATATAATCATATTATCTATATCATTATGGAAATAAGTCAAAACAAGTTGCGCTTTTTTGAAATTATGAATATATGCAAACTCAAATGTATTGATTTTTTCAGGATTTAAATCCGCATTTCCAAAATCCACCGGATTGTTTTTATCATATAACTCAAGAAAATTAGGGGCACGGAAAGCAGCACCGAACATGGCTTTAAATTTCCCACCAAAAGGTGTATTATAAATAATAGCTGCACGTGGATTCAGTGTTCCACCAAAATCATTATAATGATCGTAACGAAGTCCCGCTGTTATAGTTAATCGTTTTATAGGGACAATCTTCCCTTGTACATAAAGACCAAAAACATTTCGATAGATTTCATTATTGAAAGAGTCTTCACCTTCGAATTCTGTAATATTACCCATATATTCAAGACTTACTGGATCATAATTAAATAGATTGGCTACATGAGTAATACCGGTTCTCATGTAAGAAATTCCTCCGATAAGAGTTGCATTTATTTTCAAAAAATTGTAAGTAAAATCCGCATGGATATTCAAATTATTTGAATTCAAAAATGGACCACTGTAACCCGGATTCATAATTATGAATCCCGGAGCTACTTCTGTACCTTCAGGTAATACAAGGGCAAGTGCATTCCAATGATCTTCCATATATGATGCACCGATATCAATTTTCAAATTTTTACCAATATTTCCGCTATAATTTGAAGATATGTACGATTGCTTTGTTTTTTCAGTATTGATATGATTTGCCAATCCTCCAAAAACAAGGAAATCTTCCCTTGAACGTTCCATATGACGTGCATCAATTGTAAGATTTTTAAATTTTAAAGTTAGAAATGCATCCATTCCTTTTACAGGATCATGCGTATCACCTGTCTGTCCAAAAACATCTGTAATGTTTTTATAGTTATAACCATTATCTGAAAAAGCTTTTGCAAAAGCCGATATATTTAATGAATTTGAGATTTTTTTTGAAAAATTAATTGCTATATCCCGCGAATTCATATTTCCAACTTTCACAGTTACATTATTCTTATCAGTTTCGGTTACAATATTTACAACTCCAAGAAATGCATTGGAACCATATAAAGCCGATCCAGGCCCTCGAATGATTTCTACTTGTTTAATATTTTCAACAGCAATTAATCGGTTAATAATGGAAATACCACCAGTATAAAGATCATTTAATCTTTGTCCGTTTATAAGGAACAATATAGATTCGGAAAGGGCAGTAGTTCGTCCTCTGGAAGAAATGCGATTGGCTGTTCCTTGTTCAATATCCAGGGTCGTTTGAAATCCTGGAGCAAAATTCAGTAATTCTTCAATATTGGATATTCCCATATTTTGAATATCTGCCGCTGTAAACACTGTTACCGAGGATGGAGCTTCTTCAACCGTTTCTTCTGATTTCGATGCCACCTGTACTTTTACATTCAATAAATCGGATAACGAATACTCGGAAATATCGTTTAATTCAGGTTTACTTTTTGCCAATAATTCCCCGTTTCCCATTAACATGACGGCAAATATGCAGACCTCAACATATATATATAACGAAATTATTTTTCTCATGTTGACCTCCAAAATTTCAGAGCATAATTTATGCCACATTACTTTTACTAATGAAATCCTTTTATAATAAGCATAATGAAAAATTTAGTAAAAATTACAATATTGGAAAAGCTCCAATTTATTGGAAAATTCGTATATTTCTATCATAAAAAAATATAAAAATTACTATAAATTAACTTACCTTAATACCAGTCATATATAAACAGTGGATTTTCTTATAATCGCTCTCATCCCAGTTAAATAAATGACGAAAGGAAAAACGGATAAAAACATTTTCTTTGGTCTTGCATTATACCGTTATTTCCATTACAATATGGCACTAAAGAGAATTAATAATGATATATTTGGATTATGCCGCTTCAACTCCTCTAAGAAAAAGAGCTTTACATGTCTTAGAGAAATCGCTTAAAGAGGATTTTGCCAATCCCTCCTCAGCTCATAAACTCGGAACCTGTTTATACGAACGGATCGAAATGTACAGGAAGGAAATCCTAAAATACCTTGAAGGTCATGTAAATGACCGAATGGTTTTTACTTCCTCTGCTACCGAATCCAACAATATGGTATTTTTCGGCCTGAACCTGACTTCCGGGGATAAAATTATGTTTTCCCGCGCAGATCATGCTAGTATTACAGCTCCAGCCGATTTATTAAAAAATAGAGGAATCCAGCAGGTGGAAATAAAGCTCAAAGCTGATGGAAGTATCGATGAAGAGAAATTCTGGACCAGTCTCGATTCTGATGTCAAATTGATCGTTTTTTCGTATGTAAATAATCAGTGCGGAACCATAACTGACTTCTGCAAATTAAGCACCGAAATTAAAAAGAAATGGAGTACCGTTCATATCCACATCGATGCCGCCCAGGGATTCGGGAAGCTCCCCTTTTCACTAAAAGAAGCCAGAATAGATAGTTTGAGTATCTCTTCCCATAAAATCGGCGGACCCAAAGGAATTGCTGGTCTTTATCTCAAATCCAATATAAACCTTACTCCATTAATGTACGGAGGAGGACAGGAAAATCATTTCCGCCCTTCTACACAGGCAGCCCCACTTATCTTCGGATTTTATGAAGCCATAAGAGAATCTTTTGAAACCATACAAACTTCCCTTGATCATGTGCAGGAAATCAATAAATCCATCCGTGATAATCTCAATCAAAAGCTAAGTGAAATCCGTTTTCCTTATGATAAGGTAAGTAGTCCCTATATTTTGACCTTTATTCTTCCCCATATATCAAGCGATATTATTCTCCGTCATCTTGAAACTCAAAATATTATTGTATCCAGTACCAGTGCTTGTTCTTCCCGGGTTAAAGGAAAGAACCCCGTATTTGATGCTCTCCATATCCCTCCCCCACTCCATAAATTTGTATTACGTGTTTCTTTTTCTCATGAAACACTCAAAGAAGACGTCGAATTTTTCTGCTCAGCGATTACCCAAATTTATAATGATTTGAAACAACTTATGAAAAGAAGAGATTAAACATGTATAATGTACTTTTAATTAATGTAGACGAACTCTGGTTAAAAGGTAAAAATCGTCCCGTGTATTTTAAAGCTATTCGTGAACATATTCGCGAATTGATAAAAGCTTATCATAGTGATCAATTTTCTTGCTTAACTGAAGATCAACGAATTGTAACGGAATCGGAAACCCCGTTTTCAGATGAAACCATTGCAGCTTTATTAAATATCCCCGGCATTCATTCCATATTACCTTCACGTCAAATTCCTTCTGATATAGATGCATTGGAAAAAGAGGTCATCGAAGAGCTCTCTCTCCCTGGTGCCCTTGATGGTATTTCCTCCTTCAAAGTTGAGACGAGGAGAAGCTACAAAGGTTTTCCCTTTACTAGCATGGAAGTCTCCAGCCGTATCGGAGAGGGTATATTGAATACATTCCCTCACTTAAAAGCTGAAATGAGGAATGCACAATTGAAAGTCGAAATCCGAATAATGAAGAGTAATATATATGCAGCTACCCGTAAATTACCCGCTATCGGAGGATTACCCGCCGGTACAGGTGGACATTTGATATCACTCATTTCAGGTGGATTCGATTCACCCGTAGCCAGTTACCTTATGGCAAAACGCGGATGTAGGCAATCTTTTATATTTTTCTATGCTTATCCTTTTGTGGGTGATGAAGTCAAAAAAAAGATTATCCAACTTGTTTCAATCCTTGGAAAATTTCAGAGACATTCACGATTATATGTTGTTCCATTTGGGAATATTCAGGACCAAATCGCCAAACAATGTGATATCGATTACCGGACCCTTCTATTCAGGAAAGCAATGATACGTTGTGCCACTTTACTTGCGCAGCGAATAAATGCAGATGGCCTTCTTACCGGTGATGCCCTCGGTCAGGTGTCAAGCCAGACGGTTTGGAACATGGCTGCCTTGAACCAAGCCACAACTTTACCCATTTTCAGGCCACTTTCAGGGTTTAATAAAATTGAAATCATCCAGTTAGCTAAAAGAATTGGTACTCATGATGTATCAGTAATTCCTCATGATGATGCATGCAGCTTATTCGCACCTAAGCACCCCGTAATCAAACCTAGCAGTTCTTATCTTGAAAAATTCGATACACGGGTGCCCCTGGATGATCTTCTGAAAAATGCTCTTAACGAATCCGAGGTTTACGACATATCAATTACAGGTGAAGTACAAAAAAGTAAGGAAATAAAATCATGATTAAACAAAAACCCCGGGGAATGTCTCAAAAAGAATTCTTGCAAGCTAAAGCCCAAAATAAATTATATAGTTTTATACTCGATAATGGTGGAATTAGAGGTGCTATTTTACATGGTACCCATATGATTAATGAAATGAGAGCCACACATAAACTGGGAATACTTGAGACTCTCGTTTTAGGTCATGGTTATTTGGGTGCCGGTCTTATTATCGCAACATTGAAAGGAAAAGATCGCGCCGCATTAAAAATAGAATGTTCCGGTCCAATTCGTGGACTTTCTGTCGAAGCTGATGCAGCAGGGGAAGTACGCGGTTATCTCAAAGCCAACCCCATTCCCATTGAAATACCATTGGAGAGTTTCGATTTATCCCCTTATTTTGGTGATGGATACCTCACTATTACCAAATATCCACAATATGCCAAACATCCCTATTCAGGTCAAATTAAATTGAAATCAGGTAGTATCGCCTCAAATCTAACACAGTATTATTGGATTTCAGAGCAGACACCCACATCATTTAATGTCAGCATCAAATTCGATGAAAAAGGAGAAGTCATCGGAGCCGGTGGATTATATTTGCAAACCATGCCCGGAACACCCAATGATCGTATTAAAACTCTTGAACTTATTCTTGAAACGTTACCTTCTATCGGAGAGGTATTTGCAAACCAACTATCTCCCCAGGAATTTGTCTCATCTCATTTCCATGCTTTTTCACCACGTATGCTATCCGATAGAAGAATCGAATTTTTTTGCCGATGTCAAAAAGAAACCATCACTCAAATTATACAAAATCTTCCTATAGATACGCTTGCAGATATGGCCATCAATGGACCCTTTCCACTCGAGACCCACTGCCGCAACTGCAATACTACTTACTCTTTTGAAAAAGAAGAAATCGATGCCCTTTTCAGTAAACGGGTTCATTAATTTTATTAACAGGTGAGCACGACTATGGATAGCCTTAAATACATCGCAACCTTATGCATTTATTTTATCCTTTTAGTAACAGTGGGAGTATATATTGCCAGAAAGAAACCCGATTTCGACGGGTATTTTTTCGGAAGAAGAAAACTCGGTACCTTTTTAATCTTTTTTACCGTTACCGCTGCATGGTTCGGAGCAGCGTCCACTCTTGCTACCATAGAAGCCGCATATAAAAGCGGATTTCAGGCAGTTTGGTTACTCGGAATACCCACGATAATCACTGTTTTAATTTTTATTTTGGTCAATAATAAAATCCGTGAAGTTCACTTCGTCTCACTCCCTGTATTGCTTGGAAAATATTATGGAAAAGGAGTAAGCCGATTTGCTACATTTTTAATATTTTTCTACATGATTCTTCTTGCTGCATCACAATTTGTCGCATGGGGAAAATTTATCTCTACATTCCTCGGGTACCCATACGAAATAACAATAATTATCGGAGCTTTAACCGTAATTCTATATTCATATCTCGGCGGCTACTTTTCAATTGCATTAACCGATGGAATTCAATTTATATTGATTGCACTCTCCCTCACTTATTTAATGGTGTTCTTCAGTCATAGTACTCCAGTTTTTAAACCCGGAGATTTCCATTTGTTTTCCAACCCCTCTTATCATATATTAATGACCATCTCTTTTATTTTAGCCTGGACAATTTCCCCCATTATATGGCAGCGGATCGCTTCTGCAAAATCGGCGAGAGCATCCCGTTACGGGTTAGTCTTTTCTGTTTTTTCATTTCTCGTACTGTATTATATGGTAATTCGTATCGGCATTTATTTAAGATCTACCCCTGGAGCACCCGGAGAAAATTTTTTCGGATCCTTTATCCATCATTGGCTCCCAGTCGAAGGAAGTTTACTCGTATTCCTTGGAATTGCGGCTGCGATTATGTCTACCGCCGATACTGCGATAAACATTGCATCCTTAACCCTTGTAAAAGACGTTCTCCCGATTAAACACACCACCCGTTCCGTTTTCTGGGGGAGGCTCTCCACATTTTTCTCCGGTATTCTCGCTGCATTAATAGCTCTTAGATTTGATTCTATCATAAAAACACTCGGCCTTGCTTCCGAAATTATGGCAGAAGGTTTATTCATCCCAGGTATGTACCTCTTATTTTTTAAAAAGAAACGCCCATTAGCCGCACTTCTCAGCCTTATTTTCGGAGGTGGATTTTCTCTTCTCGTCTTTTTAAATGCATACGGTTTATCCCTTCCTCTACCCCAATGGCCATACTCCCTTCCCTATGGATTAAGCTTATCATTAATCGGTTTTTTTATCGGTTTCCTATTTCAAAAAAACTCAGAGAAAATCAAAAAATAAGATAATTCCATCAAAGTTAATCTTATAATTAAAGATTATTTCCCCATACCGGGATCTGATATAATATATAGAGGTAGTGACGGTTGGCAGGATTTAATTTCACTGCTTTTTCACGTATCCCATCAATTCGTTTTTGAAAAGATTTCTTATCCCCGAAATAATTAAAATATCGCTGCAAGAAATATAACGCGCCCACATATTCCGGCTCCAAATTAAACGCATTCAGGGCTTCACTTTTTGCTTTTTCACGTTTATCAAATTCCAGGTATATTTCCGCCTTTGTTAATTTTATAAAAGGATTAAACGGAGCATATATTTCCGCTTTTTTAAGTGGAGCGATAATCTCATCATCCATTGATATGTATTTTACTTTTTTCTTAAGAAAATCAATATATAAGCTTGACTCTGTAAGATATGGATCGATAAAATAAGGATTAAGATATTCTGCTTTTTTAAGTTGATTAATCCCTTCATAAAAGGCATCCATATCCGTACTTTTATTGAAAAAAGTCTCCAAAATAATCGCTTTCCGCTGATAAATAGTAACATCCAGGGGATTAACCAATACCGCTTTCTTTAATAAATTGAATTTTTCAATAGGATTCGTCGTATTACCCGCTTTATCCAGGAAAAAGCCTGAAATTGAAGGCGATAAATAACCTCCTATAAAAATAAAAACAATAACAACACCCAGTAGAAGTTTTTGTTTAAATGGAAAGCTCTTAAAAATAATTTTTTCTTCCAGAAATTCTTTCAAAAAGAATATAAAAAGAAAATAAAAGAAACTATAAAAGAGTAGATTAAAAAACAATGCCTGGAATAAAAGAAAAAGGATAATGATTTTTGAAATGTTGAATAATGCAGTCGAAAATAGATTTCGAACAATAACAAATCCCAGTAACAAAATAAGAAGAATACCTCCAATACCTGTTTCGGTTACCAATTGAAAGTAGTCATTATGAGTATTCGTAGGAAGTTTAAAATAATTGGCCGGTCCATGTATTTGTTTAAAATTATAACGGCTGCATACAGTGGAGAAGTTATCAAGCCCCACTCCAGTCAACCAATAATCTTTAAATATATTTGGTGTCATTTCCCAGATTTTTAATCGTTCCAGTACATATGGATCCTTTTCCAGGGAAAACTTAAATGAAGATTGCATCGGGTTCGGTATAAAGAATGTGAGTATTGGAAGAATTATGAGAAGACCCACTGCCCCAATAAAAACCCATATACGTTTTTTCTTGCTTAATTCCCCCATCCATTTTGCCAGAATCAATAAAATCGAAAAAAGAATCACTCCCAAAAAAGCCCCTTTCGATTTTGAGATATAGACGCCCACCGTATTTATAATCAACCCTATCCAATACCATTTCACCCGTTTATTCATCAAATAATAAACAGCCAGTAGAACTCCCATTCCTGAAATAATCCCCTCATGAATAGTATTAACGAACAACGGATGATTCAGAGAAAGTGAAGGTATTAATTTCATAATAATTGTAATTACAGAGAAAACTGAGATGATTGAAAAAATATAAGGAATCAGATTTCTTTCGCTTCTCTGTGAATTATAAAACAACGTGAAATAGCAAGAAATAATTAGAAGATCCGATAAAAGTAAAATCGATTTAAAGTGATAAACTGAAAAAAAAGTAAGAAAAATAAAAAAGAAATGAATTATTGCTGAAATCAGAGAAAATGAAGATACGCCAATTGTTTTCATCGAGTGAATTTTCCTGAGGGCAAAAAAACAAATAAGAATTGCAGAACCGGTAAAATAAATATTTGATTGTTTTTCCGGGAAAAAAAGCATCCAGGAAAGAATTAATATGAATTCAATTCGGTAATCGTCTATCCACCTGTAGAAAAATCCCATATTAACGTCCCCCTTCTTGAGGAGAAACTCCCTTTGCAGATTCGGATTTTTTTATTAAAGTATCCAGGCTATTTTTTAAGTATAGATACCATGATTTATATTGATCGTTTAATCTGTGTTTTTGATATGCAGCCTCTGCATAATAAAATGAACTTAAAAAATGTTGACGATAATATTCAACCTTTGATTGAAGGAAATCGATTGTTGCAGAATTTCCTGCTATATTACGGGCTTTTTCCAGGTATTTACTCCCATCGGTAAGGTTACTGTTTTCTAAAGATATGTAAGCCAATCCAATATAAGACCTATAATTAAAGGGATTAAATTTAAGGCTATTTCGATAAGATGAATCCGCTTCCGAAAAGTTTTTTCCACTCATGAGAAAATCCGCTTCATTTTGATAATTATCAGATATACTTTCCCCTCCAATAAAAAGAGACGAAAAAATAAATAACGATAAAAAAACAATACCACTGATCCATCCTGGTTTAGAGGAGTCTTCTCTTTTCCGGAAGATTTGTGATAGAACTACTGCTGCAATAATTCCAGCCGAAAAAAAATAGAAACCAATATCTATCGCGTTATAAAGTAATAAAACCGAAAACACAGTTATGTAAATATTTTTCTCCTTATAAATCGCCTTAGATGGTTTCCACTTATTCCATGAAAAAATTAGAAATAGAACCAACACCAAAGATATGACAAGTCCCGTTTCAGCAGCAAATTGAAGAAAGAAATTATGAGCATATATTGAACGAGCTTCACGGGGTTTAAAATAAGACGCAGCTTCTGTTTCATAGCTTCCTAATCCCGTTCCCCATAGAGGTTTATCCCCAATTAATCGTACACATTGTGCCCAATTTGAAAAACGGAATTTGATCGGTTCAAAGGCTCTCACTTCTGAGAAACGTAGTGCAATCGTCAAAAATATAAAAAGTGAAAGCACCATCAATACCGGTGCAAGATATTTAAATTTAAGTATTTCAGCCGTAATCAGATAGATTAACCCACCAGCCAGCAGTATAAATATTCCCCCGAATGATTGAGTTAAAACAAGGTTAAATAACCCCATTACCAATATTATAATCCAGAATGCTTTCTTTCCGGTATCTCTCGTGTTCAAAAAGTAATGAAAACTAAAAAGAATCAGAGCTACGCAAATAATCGCATACAATGTTGGAAGAGGAAAAATCGAATAAATTCGCCCCGTTTGAAGTCGAATTAATAGCGTTTGCGAATAAAGATTATCTCCTGCCTGGATTTGTTTAATATAAAGTGGGAATAAAATGAATTTTTGAATTATACCGTAAGAATAAAGTATGAATGAAATACCTCCTATTATCGGTGGTAGGAGTCTTTCCAGATTCACCCTTCTAAGAATAACAAATAGGAGTACAAAGAAAAAAAAATAATTAAGACGGCTTAAAAAAAGATATTTGTCGTAACTAACTGCAAAATTAATGAGCAAAAAAAAAACGGCTGGTAATAAATACCAGCCGTTTTTTTTCATCGTTATCGACGAACCGTTATTTCGTTTTAGGTCCGTAGGTAAAGTTTCCATTGGAGAAACAGATATCATTCTGGAAATCTGTCATTGAGTTAACTGTATAGTTATTATTGGCGACATCAACACCAGTGGCTAAGCCGTCTCTTCCATATGAAGTGACAGAATAGACATCCTGGGAAGGACCCGGAACATCTCCGGATGCATACAAGAAATCTGTTCCCCAACCATCTTTGGCAGGCAGAACTTTTGTATGGAAAGGAGTTAAATACGGAGACAGTTCATTTACCAGTGTAAAACCAGTGGGGGCCATATACATATCGGTCATATATGATTCAAGTGCAGTACCAATACTTTTCATATCACCCATCGTGGCTTTCTGTTTACCTTTCTGTAATGCGGTTAACAGGTTCGGAATTGCGATTGCTGCAACGATACCGATAATAGCTATAACGATCAATAACTCGATTAACGTAAAACCTTTCTTATTCATGTAACCTCCTATTTTCTTTTATTGTTTGAATTTAGTTACCAAATATTATAAGCAATATTTTTGCCAAAAAACCAAACCCTTGATAGTGCAATTTTTCTCTCATTTTTTTAAAAAAACAAGCATAAATTCGCAGAAAAATTGTCACTGAAATTGACAATTTTTGTCATCCTTCGATTCCTTTTTTCTTTAAAAACACTATTTTCCCAAAACTCATGCTGACCTTTGTGAATAATCGATTTGTAATGTTATATAGAAAAAAGGATTGAGTCGAAAAATTCTGAATAAATTCCATAAAAATCCCTCGAATTTAGTATTCGTTATCTCTATCTCTAAAATCAATGGATTTAAATTTGGTATACTTACTTTGAAAGGCCAGTGTAATTTTCCCTGTCGGACCATTACGTTGTTTAGCAATAATTAAATCCGCTTCCCCTTTTCGTTCCGTATCTTTATCTACTTGCTCTTCTCTGTGCAAAAATACGATAAGGTCAGCATCCTGCTCTATAGCCCCACTTTCTTTTAAATCTGAAAGCTGGTATTTCGGTCCTTCTCGTTTTGATCCCCGTTGCTCCGGTGAGCGGTTAAGCTGCGCCAGTGAGACCACTGGAAGTTCCAGTTCTTTTGCCAATTCTTTCAATGATGCAGAAATAATAGCTACTTCCTGTGCTCTCGAATCATTTTTTCTCAACTGGTCCCCCGATACCTTAACCAATTGAAGATAGTCCAGAAAAATAATATCCAATCCCTTTTCTCTTGCCAGGCGGCGTGCTCTCGTTTTCATTTCAATGATAGATAATGAAGGAGAATCATCGATATAAAGTTTGGATTTCCCTAATTCTGAAGCTGCTAACTCAAGTGCATGCCACTCCTGTTGATTAAGGTGTTTTCGGCCCGTCATTAACGCGCTCATATCTATTTCAGAGCGAAGCGATAATAATCGCATCATGATCTGATGCCTCGACATTTCAATCGAGAAGAATCCCACGGACTTTTCTCCTTTAATCGCCATATTGGCAGCAATATTAAGTCCAAGTGCAGTTTTTCCCATAGAAGGTCTTGCTGCAATAACGATAAAATCCCCTTTTTGGAATCCCCCTGTCATGTCATCCAATTCAAGAAAATCGGTTTTTACTCCCCCGCTCTCTCCGTGTTCCTGTATTATTTCTATTTTTTTCAGAGTTTCCGAAACCACTTCAGTGGCAGATGCAAATCCCCGTTGAATTTCAGTATCCGCAATACGGATCAGATCTTCTTGAAGCCGTGTCAGTATGTCCCGAGTATCTGCTTTTGGTTCAGTTCCGCTTTTTATTACCTCCATGGAGGCTTTTATCAATTTTCGTAACGCTGATCGATCTTTTACGATACTCACATATTCATCGATGTCGATGTTTTCAGGAATTCCATCCAATAAAGAACTAAGATAGTCGTATCCCCCAACAAATTTTAATTCATTATTGTGGTTCAGTACTCCCGAAACAGTAACCAGATCTGCGGTAGTTCCATTCTCTATAAGTTTATTTATGCAGGCTGCAATGATTTTATGGGAATCCCGGTAGAAATCATCCGAGTTTATTTCAGAAAATACTACATTGGCGTAGTTATTATTGATAAGCATTGCCCCCAGGATTGCCCGTTCAGCAAATCCGTCATGGGGCAATGCTTGAATCGAATCCGATTGTTCGGTCACTTTTAATGCTTCAAAAGTTATTTCTGTTCTTCGGAGTCGTCACCTTCTTTAACCACATCGATTTTCAGAGAGGCTTCAATATCTTCCATCAATTTGATTTTGCATACATAATTTCCAAGTTTTTTGATATGTTCATCCAGGTGAAATTTCTTTCTATCGACAGAAAAGCCAAGAGCTTCTAACTTTTCCTGAATTTCAGCAGGAGTAACAGAACCGAAGAGTGTATCGCTTTCCCCTGCTTTTTTTGAGATGGAGATAGTCATTGCTTCGAGTTTCTGTTTTATTTCAGTAGCGCTGATTTTTTCTATTTCCAATTTTTTTTCCACTTTGGCTTTTTTAAATTTCATGATTTCCAGGTTATGTTTGGTTACCTGGAGAGCAAGATTTCTCGGTAATAGATAATTGCGAGCATATCCTGCTTTAACTTCTACAATATCACCCAATCGTCCTAAATTTTCTAAATTATCATTCAATAGTATTTTCATTTCACCCTCGCTTCGGTTCGATGAATTTTAAGAAAGCCATATGTCTTGCACGTTTAATGGCTTTAGACAATTGCTTCTGGTGATAACTACAAGTACCAGTTACACGGGCAGGAAGGATTTTTCCTGTTTCCAGCACGTAATTTTCAAGGACTTTATAGTTTTTAAAATCGATAAATTTAATTTTCTCTTTGCAAAAAGAGCAATATTTTCTGCGTGAAAAATAGAATTTTTTCTGGAATTTCGGGGCATTACTGCTATCCGCTGGATTTTGATTATTCTTCATCGAGTGCCTCCTTTTCGGCTTCATCGGGGATGATATCTTCTATTTCATCACCAGCCGGTTTTCTAGACATCCGTTCATTTCGTTTCCATTTTCTGGTCAAGCGGTTGGCTTTCTTTAATTTATCATCCAATCTGAGAACGATAAACCGCATAACTTTTTCTGTGAGTTTTAAACGACGTTCGATTTCAAAGAAAACGGATCCCACGAACTCGGCATTGATAAAGGTATAGAACCCTTCATTGTGTTTTTGAATTGTGAAGGCGAATCTACGTCTGCCCCATTCATCTACATTCTCGATAGTTCCGCCGCCCTTTTTGATGATTTCCACGATCGAATCAACGATCTTTTTTACTTCCTCTTCACTTGCTTCCGGATTTATAATAAATCCGATTTCATACTTTCTGTTCATTAAGCCTCCTTATGGTTTTTAGCCCTCTTTGGGGAAGGCAAAGAGTCTTTAACCCTACTTGTGTATTTTAATCAGGATTTCTCCTATAGATTATTCAGCTTTAGAATCCGCTCCTGCTTCAGCTCGGCCATATTCTTCTTTTCCTCTGGACATAACAGAGCAAATTACAGTATGCGGGTCGGAAATAAGTTTTACATGTTCTCCAAGATCAAGGTTTTCAGCTTTAATTGACTGCCCTGAATGGAGACCGCTTACTTCGATGACATATTCATTCGGAATATAGGTGGGAGCACATTTGATTTTGACTTCGCGAGTAACGAAATCAAAGAAACCGTCTTCCAGTTTTACTCCGATTGGTTCTCCCTTAACAATAATAGGAACGTTGACCTGGATAGGTCTGTTCACATCGATCCGGATAAAATCGGCATGAATTATGCTCTCAGAAAGATAATCGTATTGGACTTCTTTTAACATCGCATCTACTTCATCATTGTCTTTCTGGATTTTCAAAACCGTGTTCACACCTTTTTCCGTTCTTAGAATTGCTTTTACATCATTGCGAAAAAGGGAGATATTAACTGCTTCCTGTTTTTCTCCGTAGATAACCGCAGGTATTTTGCCTTCTTTTCGCAGCTTATTCGAGATTTTCTTCCCAATTTCAGATCTTGGCTCAGCTTTGATCTTCATTATGTTTTCCATTTTATCTTACACCTCACTTGTTATCGTTATTTAACTAAGAATAATTTCGAAACTGATGTTTCCTCGTGGATGCTATTGATAGCATCGGCGAATAAATCCGCAACAGAGAGAATCTGTATCTTTGAACACTTCGATGCTTCACATCTCAAGGGGACCGTATCTGAGACAAATACTCTTTCCAGTACCGAATCATTGATTCGTGCAATAGCTTTACCGGAAAGTAGTCCATGAGTACATATAGCAAAAATCCGTTTTGCTCCATTTGTTCTCAACGCCTGAACCGTTTCTATAAGAGTACCAGCGGTATCGATAATATCGTCAACAATGATTGCATCCTTATTATCGACATTTCCGATAATATGCATAATTTTGGCAACTCCAGGTTCAGTACGGCGTTTATCGGCAATAGCCAGATCGGAATGTAATGCTTGAGAAAATAAGCGAGCACGTTCCACTCCGCCAGCATCCGGTGAAACAACAACAAGATTATTCAGGTCGAGATCATTGGAACTTTTGAAATAATTGATAAAGGTAGGAAGTCCCATTAGATTATCGACAGGAACATCAAAGAATCCTTGTATTTGGTTTGCATGAAGATCGATTGTCAAAACCCTGTTAAAACCTGCTGTTTGCAATAGGTTTGCCAATAATCTGGCAGATATCGGTACTCGTGGGCGATCCTTCCTATCCTGCCTAGCATACGCATAATAAGTAATTACAGCAGTGATACGCCGTGCAGATGCTCTTTTGAATGCATCGGCCATTAATAGTAATTCCATGATATGAAAATTCGTATCTGAGGTCATGGATTGAATAATGAATACATCCGCCCCTCGAACATTTTCATTGCTTTGAAAACGGATTTCCCCATCGGAAAATACCCCTAAATTTGCACTACCAAGAGTTTTTTCAAGTTTTTCGGCGATCTTTTCAGCCAGGGGTAAATTTGATGAACCCGAAAAAATCAAATATTTATCTTCGCTCATTTTATATAAAGACTGGGGCGGGAGGATTCGAACCTCCGAGTGTCGGCTCCAAAAACCGATGCCTTTCCGCTTGGCGACGCCCCAATATTTTTCCTGTAGGAGTTCCGGTCAATTGTTCGGGTAATGACCACTCGACTTCCTGAAAATTCATTACTTAAAACAGAATATCGATTTAATCGGTCAGTTTCAATGGCAGATGAATCTTTTTTATCGGTTATTCCATAAACCGATGACCCACTACCGCTCATCAAAACCAATTCATATCCGAACTTTTTCATTTTGTTTTTTACGATCTCCACTTCTGGGAATAGCTCAAATGTAGCTTTCTCCAGATTATTTACCAGTATTTTTTTTTTACCGGAATTAATGAAGGTATCTATTTTACTTATTATTGGGGTAGATGTCAAGATGAAGTTAGAAAAAATGTGTTTCGTAATTACTTTTATTCCTGGGATAACGATATCACAATCAAATTCTTCAATATCTTCCAGAGGTGTGATTTTTTCTCCAATACCTTCAGCTAAAGCCGTTCCTCCCGTTAAAAAAAAGGGAACATCAGCCCCTATTTGTACTGCCATTTCATTCATATCATTTGCAGGAATCGATAAATTGAAAAAACGTTCAAGAAATAAAAGAATCACTGCTGCATTACTGCTCCCTCCACCCAATCCCGCTCCTGAAGGTATATGTTTTTCCACAAAAATATCAAATCCCCCTTTTACCGAATAATTTCCATATATCTTCTCAAAAGCTTTCACAATCGTATTTCGTTCATCCCACTCAATCGAAGAATCATCTCCTTTTAACCTGATTTCACCCGATGTATTCTCTTTAATATGAATTGTATCGAAAAAATCCACTGTCTGGAATATCGTTTTGAGATTATGATAACCATTGCTTCGTTTACCAATAATCTCAAGCCCAAGATTGATTTTCGCATAGGATTTTAATTCATACATAGGATTTCTCTATTCTCCGTATTTCCTTTTACAGACATTCATTTTATCACAATTTTAATTTTTACAAAAGAGGGATAAAATACCAACTTAAACCCCATTCACCAAAATTCCGTATCTATGATTCTATGTATTTCACGTATAGTAAAATAGAAATTACAGTAATGACATTCATGTATGATATAAAAAGTAAAATATTTTACATTCTATAATAAATACAATCGTATTTCAAAAAAAATGACAGAAAACGCCAAGAAGATTGTTTTAATATGTAAAAGTCAATCTATTTATCAGGAATATCAAAATTGTATAAGGAGGAATCAGTAAGATTAAATGAAACATACCAATCACACTGGAAAAAATACTATAGTGCGGTTATTTACTGTTCTTTTCCTTCTCCTGACAATTAACGTTTTAGGGGAAGAGAAAAGTTTTACAATAGAGTATGCCGTACAGACCGCTTTGGTCAAAAATGAACGTTCGGAAATTGCTAATGAAAGTTTAAAAGCAGCAAGAGCTAGGTTATTAAAAGCAAAATCTGTTTTTATTCCATCCATTACAGCAACAGGAACATATACCCGGCGGCCTTATGAAGTGACTCGTGAAATTAACGGTCAGACAATTGTTGTTCAGAGTTTAAATGCTCTTGGTGGAAATATTAATTTAAATTGGACCTTGTTTGATTCCCGTTCCATCCCAGTTTTCAGGCAATTAAAATATGAAGAGAAATCCCAGATGTTCACTTCAATGGAGGCTCGGCGTGCATTGGCATTTGAGGTATGTAATGCCTATCTCGTCACAATGGGAGCCCAAAACATGGTGAAAGCTGCACGGCAGCGTTTCGAGCTTGCCGCTAAGAACCTTGATGCTTCTCGGGCCAGATATCAGGCTCAATTAGTCTCCATCAATGATGTCACTCGTTCCGAACTCGAGTATGCAACCGCAGAACAAAATATGACCCGGGCAACCGGTGATGCCCAAAACGCCTTGCTCGAACTTGAATATCTTGTTGGTGAGAAAATCGATGGTCAACTTGTAAATCCCACTCAACTCTTAACAGAAGCCGAAACGCCCCCATCAGAACCCGGGATTTTAATCCCCCAGGCACATGAGCAACGCTTCGATATAAAGGCTCTTCAATGGCATTTTAAAGCTCAATCCGCTTATGCTTCAGAACCCCTTTTACGCTTGATCCCCAGTTTAAGTATGGTAGGACAATACCGTATGACCAATGAAGCAGGTTTGACTGGAAAAAACACAAACTGGTCAATGGGGCTTTCAATGAGTTGGACAATTTTCGACGGTATGATTCGGATCGGCGATTACAAAGAACGTAAGGCCCTTGCAAAAATCGCAGAGCTCGACACAAAAGCTGCTTCACGAAAGCTTGAGGTTGATGTAAAAAATGCCCTTGTAAGTCTTGCCAATCAGCAGGCAACTTTAAAACAATCCACAGTCGCTCTCGATGTCGCTCGTAAAAACGCACAGGAAACTTCCGAACTCTTCCGGCAAGGATTAACCGGTGCTCTGGAAGCAGCGGATGCAATTGTTCGCCTTTATGAAGCCGAGGTCGAAAACATCAGGGAACAATACGGACTCGCTATCGCTTACCTTAACCTGCGGCTTGCAATGGGTCAAAATCCATTCGGAAATGATCTTCCCCGAAACAATCAATAACCAGGAGAAGTAATGATGAAATTCAATCACTTTAAATCAGTTTTATTCAGTCTATCCATTTTAGTATTACTAACTATATTCACATTTACAGGCTGCGGCTCAAAAGAATCAGATATATCTGCCCCAGGGGGTAAAGGCGATAAAAAAGGTATGATGTTTCCCGTCGAAACAATTACCGTAAAAAATGAAGCCGTCACCTATTCTATTTATGCTGTCGGTTCTGTAAATGCATTTGAAATGGTCCAGGTCACCGCACGTGTTTCCGGTGTTGTCGATAAAGTCCTTTTTGCAGAAGGTTCACGCGTTACCGCAAACCAGGTACTCGTGGAAATCGAAACCCAACGTTACCGGCTTGCTGTCGAATCAGCTAAAGCAGCCTATGAAAAAGCTCGCGCCTCCCGCGCCGATGCAGAAGCAGGATTAAACCGCCGTAAAAGCGTTGTAGAGAAAAACCCCGGTTTAATCCCAGGAGAAGAATTGGAATCCTGGAGAACCAAAGTCCAAACAGCTACCGCTGAAATGTCACTTACTGAAGCTCAGCTTCACCAGGCCGAATTGAACCTTCAAGATGCGCAGGTTCGTGCTCCTGTTACAGGTATTATTCAAACCCGAACCGTTCAAACCGGTCAATATATCCAGCCTGGAAATATTATGGCTACCATGATTCGACGAGATCCTCTCCTCATTCGTTTTAAAGTTCCCGAACAAGACGCCAATCGTATCGAAACCGGAATGAAGATTTTTTTCACAGTAAAAGATGATAAAAACGCCTATACCGCGGTTATTACTCATGTAGCAGGTGCAGCAGATGAAAGCACACGTATGGCAGCAGTGACTGCTGAAGTCACAGATCCAAATAAAGATCGCCTTCGTGCAGGGGCATTCGCTGAAATACAAGTTCCTGTCGGTAATGCGAAAGAAGCTCCTGTTATTCCCCAGTCAGCTATCCGACCCAGTGAAAAAGGATTCCTCGCTTATGTAGTGAAAGATGGCAAAGCCCAGGAACGCATCCTCATTCTCGGAATGCGTACTGCTGATGGACGCGCAGAAATAAAAGACGGAATTAAAGCAGGAGATATACTTGTCACCCGTGGTTCGGAAGCCCTGCGCCCTGATGTCCCACTCCGTATCACACGAGCCGATGGTGTCGATGTTCCTGAAAAGGGAGGAAAAGGAGAAGGCGCATGAATCTCACTGAAGTATGCGTAAAAAAGCCTGTCTTCGCCTGGATGCTCATGGCTGCCACTGTTGTTTTCGGCCTCGTTGCCGCATCTCGTATCGGTATTAGCCAATACCCCGATGTCGATTTCCCCACCATTTCTGTTTCCGCTACATGGGAAGGAGCAGCTCCTGAAGTTATCGAAAATGATGTTGTCGAACCACTCGAAGAAGCCCTCGTTCAGGTTGAAGGCGTAAAATCAATCACCTCCACATGTAGAATGGGAGGAGGAAATATTACTCTTGAACTCGATATCTCAAGAGATGTCGATCTTGCACTCCAAGATGTCCAAACAAAGGTTTCTCAAACTCTCAGAATTCTTCCCCGCGATATGGATACACCTACAATCGCAAAATCAAACCCCGAAGACCAGCCGATTATGTGGATTACCCTTTCAGGTCCATTTCCACAGCGAATCTTAAGCGATTTTACACGTTACCGCTTAAAAGAAAAACTCCAGACCATTCCCGGTGTTGGAGAAATAACAGCAGGTGGGACACTCGATCGAAATATACGTATCTGGCTCGATGCCGCTCGAATGGATGAGAAAGATGTAACTGTCCAGGATATTATTCAGGCATTGCAGCGCGAACATGTCGAACTCCCCGCA
>JAKAGC010000433.1 GCA_021817755.1 Acidobacteriota bacterium
AAAGTAAAAGACTATATCACCAATTTTGAGATTTCTCCGGATGGAAAACGCGCCTTATTCGGTGCCAGAGGCGAAGTTTTTACTGTACCTGCAAAATACGGCGAAATCCGTAATCTTACAAATACTTCCGGAGTCCATGAACGGAATTCCAAATGGTCACCGGATGGCAAATGGATCGCCTATGTCTCAGATAAAAGTGGTGAAAATGAAATTTACATTATCCCCCAAGATGGAAGTGCTGAAGCAAAGCAAATCACGTCCGGCGCAGATACTTATTATTATGAGTTGAAATGGTCACCGGATAGCAAGAAGATACTCTGGGGAGATAAAAAACTCAGATTACGTTATGTAGACATAGAAAATAAAACAGTAACAAATGTTTATAAATCCAAAAATTGGGAAATCAGGGATTTTGACTGGTCACCTGACAGCAAGTGGATTGCTTTTTCAGATCAACAGGCCAACCAATTTAGTAAAATTTTACTGTTCTCCGTTGAAAAGAATCAAGCTTACCCGGTAAGTGAAGATTGGTACTCTGCTCAGAACCCGGTATTCAGCTCATGTGGAAAATATCTTTTCTTTGTTTCCAACCGTGATTTTAATCCTTCAGGCAGCCAGACGGAATTTAATCTATTCTACCAGGATATGGCACGAGTATACTTGGTTACCCTTTCAAAAGATACGCCATCTCCATTTGCTCCGAAGAGTGATGAAGTAGAAATAGCAAAAGCTGCTGAAAAACCAGCCCCTGCACCAGCTAAAGATAAAAAAGGTGCAGATAAATCTGCTGCACCATCTACTCCGGTAGTAAAAGTTGATGTAGATGGAATCATGCAACGTGTAATCGGTCTTCCAGTAAAACCGGCTCAGTATTTCTCGCTGGCATTTGCAGGGACCAGTATTTACTATTTCAGAGCAGGAAGCCAGGATGAACGTGTTGTTTTTCTGAAGTATGATGTCGATAAACAGAAAGAAGCAGAACTTGGTAGTATCAATGGATTTGAAATATCCGCAGATAAGAAAAAGATGTTAATTTCAAAAGATGGTTCTTATTCAATAATCGATCTCCCGGAAGGTCCGGTGGAAATCAAAGAACCTCTCAAACTGGATCGCATGGAAATGAAGCTTTGCTTCCACTGCGAATGGAAAGACATTTTTAATGAATGTTGGCGGCATATGAGGGATTTCTTCTATCTGCCTGGTATGCATGGCGTAAATTGGGATGCGATCAGGAAGAATTATGAACCGCTTGTGAAATATGTTGGACACCGAAATGATTTGACTTATATCATCGGTGAAATGATTGGTGAATTGAATATCGGTCATGCATATGTAGGCGGCGGCGAACGTCCTGCTGTACCGAGAGTCCGGTTGGGTCTGCTTGGTGCACGGTATGAAAAAGATCCTCAATCGGGTTATTATATTATTAATAAAATCCTGAGAGGACAGAATTGGGATAAGAGTGTCATTTCTCCTCTAACCGCTATTGGTGTGAATGCGAAAGAGGGCGATTACATTATTGCAATCGATGGTAAATCGACCAAAGATATGGTCAATATGAATGAAGCCCTGGTTAATACAGTGGGAAAACAGGTAAAATTGACCCTTAACTCAGTCGGTGATACGAAAGGTGCACGTGATGTCGTTGTTGTACCGATCGGAGATGAGCAAAAAATAATCTATTATACCTGGGTCCAGGAAAATATCGAAAAAGTAAATAAGGCAACAGGTGGAAAAGTAGGTTATGTTCATATCCCTGATATGGGAATCGAAGGTTTGAACGAATTTGCAAAATACTTCTATCCGCAAATTACAAAGAAAGCATTGATCGTTGATGTTCGCGGTAACGGTGGTGGATTTGTTTCTCCTATTATTGCAGAACGGCTTCAACGGGTTGTGGCTTTTATGAGAATGTCCAGGAATACTGAACCGGGAACTGATCCGACCGAATTGATCTATGGCCCGAAAGTATGTCTCGCTGATGAGTTCTCTGCTTCAGACGGAGATATATTCCCCTATAGATTTAAAAAGTATCAGCTTGGTAAATTAATCGGAAAACGGACCTGGGGTGGTGTAACAGGTATTCGTGGAACGTTGCCTTTACTGGATAATGGCGAACTCGATAGACCGGAATTCGGTATTTACAGCGAAGATGGGAAAGAATGGATTATCGAAGGTCATGGCGTTGACCCGGATATCTACCAGGATAATGATCCTGCAAAAGAATTTGCGGGAATCGATGAGCAATTGAATAAAGCAATCGAAGTGATCATGGATGAATTGAAAACTCAGGAAAAAATCATTCCATCTCTTCCGAAAGAACCGGATAAAAGTGCAAAATAGTAAATAAGGAAATTATTTGGAATACTGGGAAGTTACCCGGATTCTTACCGGGTAACTTCCTTTTTTTTTCTACTTCAGCAAGAAATTGCTGTTAATGGAGAGAAATGATACAACCGTAAAGGAAATGGGGAATATTTATTTGTCTACGATTTCTACTGTGATTGATGCGGAAGGGTCGGCTGCTTTTTCTTTGCCTGATGTCACCTCAATTTCCCACTTAAAATTTCCGACCTGATTAGGCCCCTTGTACGCTCCATTTTCCATCTTGGTTACTTTACATTCCTTATTGTCGCCTATCGGATGATTAATCGCAATACTTAACGTAATCATCTTATTGTGGGAGGTTATCCGGGAGAAATTCTTCATATCCGGACTCCAAAACGGATCAAGAACTTTATCCCATCCACCTTCTTTTTTTTTAAAGACGGTAACCGAGATAGCGTTGTTTTTCAAATTATTGGATATACTTCCGTCAAAAACATACTCCATTTTATACCTCCTATTTCATTTATAAGATTTGTTTGAAATTTGTGGATTGAATCATTGAGAGACAACCAATATTTTTACCACGTATCCACTGGATTGTCAACCCCTTTGGTAAAAAGAACTGTAAACTCTATGTTAAATTTTTGAATAGAATAATGGTGAAAGAGAATAGCGGCAAAAGATATACTTCGTGAATGATTTTCACAATGTGAAATCAGTCAGATAAAGAATAGAGTATCTTTGGACTGTATAGTGAAATTATTTTTTATTTTTTCTTTGGATAATGCAGAAATAGGATGGCACGGATAAATTTAAAAAACCATGCATGAGGTTCCGGAAATTCGGGATCAGGAGGGAGCATGATGCAGTGAGTAAAAAAACTATGAGCGGCATACCATTCTTCCAGAATATCATCAAAAGGAGGGAGGAAGAACGGCGGTTTACGCCATTTTTTATAGATATCCGTGGGACCGAGAACTTTATACGCGGGAGTTCCCCATTTAGCGACTACTTTTCGCATTAACCTGCTGCGCATCGGATTAATTCCCATTTTCAAGGCACCTACCCAGTCGACTGCTATTAAGTTGGCCCCGGCAATAACGGTTTTCGTTAATTTAGGGCGTTTCGCACCACGAAATCCGAATGGCCCGTCGGAACTAATATATCCATCTACAATTCCAAAATCCACAGGGAATGAATCGAGCATATCGATTATACATTTATCCCATTCGAGGTGTTTGTGGTAATCGAGGTATTTGTTTTGATAAACGGTTGTTCCGAAAATATTTTTCAATGTTAATGTGTAGGTTCCGGCAGGATGAGTCTTATTCTTTGCGAAAGATATTCTGAAATCGGCATCTTTCCAGACACAGCCGACAAAATGTTCTTTTAAAATACCGCGGTAATGATAAGGCTCAGCATTACGGGTGAGGCTGCTGATCCGGTAAAAATCATCTTTATAACCTGCGGCTTTCGCTACAGCATCAACAGAACGATTTCCGTACCATTGCCCGAGTACATTTTCCGATTCGACAACATAAAGCTTTCGATATCCTAAGTCATAGAACCGTTTTAAAAGATGGACGACCATTTCTGTATCGGTATAGTTGGATAAATCTTCGGCTGCGGTAAGAACCATAAAGTTGGGTTTTACTGCAATTTCGAAATCTTTTTTTTCCTTACCGGATATTTCAAATTTTTCTTCCAGGCATTTCCAGAATCCGGATTCTTCAAGTGCCTGATCCAGTATTTCCAGTTTGTCATCACCATATTTTATGGAAACGATACTACTTTTTTCGTTGGGATCATTTTTGGGGTGTGTTTCTTCTTTTTCTGAATGCATTCGAACCTCCGGTTTTTAGTTAGCAGCAAGCCTATTGGCTTTTTTCTTCATTAATAAACCGGTTATAACCATTGTGATTCCAAGGTAACTCATAATTGCAAGCCACCCATAAAAGAATGGGGGTTGCCAGAATGAATATCCACCACCGTTTTTAACTTCTTCAAATGTACCGACTGTTAGCCATACTCCCCAACGAAGGGCAAACGGAAGAAGAGTAAGACATATTCCTATTATAGAACCCCATATGACCCATTTATCTTTTCCTTTTTGATACCAATGGTGAGCCAGGATATAACCGACATTTCCCAATACCATCATGACTAACATAAATAAGATGTAAAACCCGACTACCAATGGGCGGTTATATGGATTCTCAGCCCAACCCGAAGTATACATGCATTCCCATGCAGGCCAACCAATGAGAAGAAACATCCCTCCGGGAACAAAGCCACATGCAAGATAAAAAT